>DGTJ01000055.1 GCA_002393725.1 Prevotella sp. UBA4339
ACGATGAAGTTCTTCATGCCGCGGGCAACACCATACACCATCTCTCCGATGGCAGCTGCATTGGCGTCGTTAGTAAGGGCAACAGGGATATTGTTAAGGCGCTCGCTGAACATCTTTGCCAGGGGCACTACACCGTCGTGAGCCCACGGAAGGTTCGGGGCGAACTCTATTGTGCCTTTATAGTAGTTTCCGTTAGGGGCTCCGATACCCATTGCCTTAATAGTCTCTATGCCTCCTACCTGCTCGATAATCACCTGAAGGGCTTCTACACAGGCATCAACATAGTCTTCTACTTTCTCGTAGCCTCCGGTCTTGATGGCTGTGGTGGCCTTAATCTCGCCACGAGCGTCGACAATGCCGAAAACTGAGTTCGTTCCTCCTAAGTCCAAGCCAATAACGTATGGCTTGATTGATGCGTTCTGTTCGTTCATAAATAATTGGTTTTTTATATCATTTTTGTTTTACTTCTCTTTTCAAAGCCACAAAATTACTAAAAATCTTCATTACAAATGCAATTTTTACGGAAATTAACCATCTTGATATTATTTTTTTTATTAACTTTGCCGCGAAAATAGATAAATTGATGATTGAACGAAACTTAAGAAGGCTGATTCACTGTTTGTTCATAGTGGCATGTGCCATTATGACAGTATCGTGTGGATACGTCAGGAAAGCCCGGATGATAAAAGCCTCAAGAGCAGACAGCCTGATATTCCAGGCAGGCACGGTGAAGTCGTACGACCGTATGCTCGAACTTGCCGACAGTTTCGAGAATACCGGTGACATTTCCCCCCTTGATGCCAACAGATGGCGTGGTACAGCCTATTACCACAGAGGTATATATCAGAAATCAGAAAATTATTATCGCAAGGCACTTGAATGTGATATCAATGACGATAACGACCAGCTGAGCTACATCAAGGTCGCACGCCGCTTGTCGGAACTCCTGCTCGTCAGGGGAGATTTCGAAGGGTCACTGCGCATTGCCGTACCAGCTGTGAAGAATATGGAGGAAAAAGGTTTTGGATCGGATGTCGACTATGCTATATTGTTGAATAATATCGGATGCTGCCAGATAAATCTTGGACGTGACGAGGAAGCTAACAAGAGTTTCCTTATAGCCAGAGGGCACTATGCTAACCGCTGGCAGAGCGACTCTACGAGCAGAGGCCTGCAGGAAGCAGTTCTCGGCACGGTCTATACAAGCCTGGCATATATTAATACGCGTAGGTATAAAGAGTCAATCTACTGGATAGACCGTACCGAGATGCTCCTTGACAAGTATCGTCAGAGAAATGATGCCAGGTCAGAATATTTCGATGAATATATGGCGCGGATATATATAATGAGAGCTGTTGCGCTTCAGGGTCTGGACAAGCCAGCCGAGGCAGCAGAGGCATATAAGACATTCCTCAAGACAGACTACTCAAAAACCAGTCGCGGTCATATCAATGCCAACGACTACCTCGTGGCTGCCAACAGATATGCTGAGGCAGCCGACAACTATCTCTATCTTGACAAGATGATGGACGAGATAGGTCTTGAGCCTTCGCTGGATAATATCCAGTTGTATATGCTGCCGAAATATCGCGCAAATGCTGAGACGGGACGCAAAGACTCCGCGAGGATCATGGGTAATAAAATCCTCGAAATGCTTGACAGCGCTATTGTAGCATATAAGAACAGTACTACGGCAGAACTTGCTACAATATATGATACCAACGGCAAGAAGGAAGAGATAGCTCGTCAGCAGGCGAAGATGGCCCGCCAGAGACTGATTGCCACTGGTGCGGCAATGGTTCTGGTGCTTGTGTTCTTTATTATATATACACTGCACAAGCGCAAGTCTACTCAAAAACTTGCAGCCGCCCATCAGGAACTGCAGAAGGCTTACGACAAGCTCGAAGAGACTACTGCCGCAAAGGAGCGCATAGAGAGTGAACTTCGCATTGCCCGTGATATCCAGCAGTCGATGGTGCCCAGCGTGTTCCCTGAGAGAGAAGGACTTGATCTCTTCGGGGCCATGAAGCCGGCGAAGGCAGTAGGCGGTGACCTGTTCGGCTATCTGATGGAAGGTGACAAACTGTATTTCTGCCTGGGTGATGTCAGTGGAAAAGGAGTTCCCGCTTCTCTGTTTATGGCACAGGCAAACCGTCTGTTCCGCACCTTCGCAGGTCAGCACATGATGCCCGCAGAGATCCTGACACGAATGAATGCAGCGCTTACGGAAAACAACGAGCAGGGAATGTTCGTGACAATGTTTATCGGACTAGTAGATCTTAATACCGGTCATCTTGACTTCTGTAATGCAGGACATAATCCACCGGTTATACTGCCAAAGGGCGAGTTTATAGATGTGTTGCCCAACGCTCCCGTCGGCCTGTGGCCTGGTCTGGAATACGAGGGAGAGAGTATCGACAACATCAAGGGACGCCCGTTGTTCTTGTATTCTGATGGTCTCAACGAGGCGGAGAACAGGGCTCAGAAGCAGTTTGGCGATGACCATCTGCTCCATCTGCTGAGCAATGCGGAGTTCAGCTCAGCCCGTCAGACCGTTGAGGAGATAGAGGAAGAAGTGGAAAAGTTCCGCGATGGTGCAGAGCCCAACGACGACCTCACAATGATGGGCATCAGTATAAAGTAAACGCTATTAATGTATAGAAAAGCAGGTTAAAAGAAAAATAATCTGCTAAAATCTGCTTTATCTGTGTCTTTTTTTGTAACTTTGCACCCGATATGCCATTTCACATGCCAATAAATATATTGGATTTCATCTTCAAGGGGATGATGATCGGGGTAATAGCAAGTGCTCCGATGGGGCCTGTTGGTATCCTCTGTGTGCAGAGGACGCTGAACAAGGGCCGCTGGTATGGCTTTGCCACTGGGCTGGGGGCGGCAGCAAGTGATATCATATATGCTGCGTTCGCAGGATACGGTATGTCGTTCGTTATGGATTTGATAAGCAACGACCAGAACCGGTTCTACCTGCAGATAGGAGGTAGTATCATGCTGCTCTGCTTCGGATTGTATACATACCGTTCCGACCCAACTAAGAAGATGCATCAGTCAGGACAGCAGAAAGGCTCTATATGGTATAATGCCTGGACAGCATTCCTGGTGACATTCTCCAATCCATTGATAATATTCCTGTTCCTGGCCATGTTTGCACAGTTTGCATTCGTATTGCCGAGTCACCCGTTTGAGATGCTGGTGGGTTTCTCCAGCATCGTAGGAGGCGCCCTGCTTTGGTGGTGGGGGCTTACGTGGCTGGTAGACAAAATCAGGACTAAGTTTGATACAAATGGCATAAAGATAATAAATCAGGTGATTGGCGTGGCCGTGGTCATCGGAAGCGTCATCATGCTACTTGGGGTAACAACGAACCTCGTGAGGTTCTTCTAGCACAGAATTTTACTGTATTTTCAAAATGTTTGTAGCTCAGGAATTAAGAAAAAAGAATATTGCTGAATATCTGCTGTATATGTGGCAGATAGAGGATACGATACGTGCTTTCGACTGCCAGCTGCGCCGAATACGTGACGAGTGGGTGGCACAGTATAACTATACCGACGAGCAGAAGGAGGAGGAGATAGACTGGTTTGGTAATCTTATCCGTATGATGAATCAGGAAGGATGCCGCGAGAAGGGACATCTTCAGATAAACAAGGTCACGATGCAGACACTCATCGAACTGCATGAACAACTGTTGCAGTCAACGAAGTTCCCCTTCTATAATGCAGAATACTATAAGGTGCTTCCATTCATCGTGGAGCTCCGCAACAAGGGTGCTAACAAGGAGGAAAATGAGATAGAGACATGTTTCAACACACTCTATGGCGTGATGCTTCTCAGACTGCAGAAGAAAGAGATAACTCCCGACACGGCCCATGCTGTCAAGGAGATAACCACATTTATCGGCATGCTATCTGACTATTATCATAAGGATAAGACAGAAGGACTGAAATTTGAAGATTGACATATGAATATTCTTGTTACGGGCTGCAATGGTCAGCTGGGAAGCGAAATGCAGTTGCTGGAGAAAGAGAATCCCCAGCATACGTTTTTTAATACAGATGTAGAAGAACTGGATATCACTGATCAGGACGCCATTGAGAAGTTTGTTGCCTACAATGGTATCGACGGTATCGTGAACTGTGCTGCATATACCGCTGTGGACAAGGCTGAGGCCAACGAGGAGCTCTGCACCCGACTGAATGCGGAGGCTCCTGCCTATCTGGCGGCTGCAGTAGGGCGGCGTGGAGGCTGGATGATTCAGATAAGCACCGACTACGTGTTTGACGGCACTAAGCACACTCCCTATACAGAGGATGACGATACCTGTCCAAACAGTGTGTATGGCAAGACAAAGCTCGTAGGAGAACTGAATGTACAGAAACTGTGTGAGAACTCGATGATTATCCGTACCGCATGGCTCTATTCCACTTTTGGCAATAACTTCGTGAAGACGATGCTCCGCCTCGGAAAGGAAAAACCCGAACTGGGCGTCATCTTTGATCAGATAGGAACTCCAACTTATGCCCGTGACCTTGCTGTAGCTATATTTGCCGCTGTCAATAAGGGAATAGTGCCCGGAGTATATCATTTCTCCAACGAAGGGGTAATATCGTGGTATGACTTCACTAAGGCCATCCATCGCATCGCCGGGATTAATACTTGCCATGTGCGCCCTCTGCATACAGCAGAATATCCTACACCTGCAAAGCGCCCGCACTATAGTGTCCTCGACAAGGCAAAGATCAAGAACACCTTTGGCATCGAAGTCCCTTACTGGGAGGAGTCATTAAGAGAATGTATTGAGAAATTATGAATCAGGAGATAGAAAGAAGAAGAACATTTGCGATAATTTCGCACCCGGATGCGGGTAAGACAACACTGACGGAGAAGTTCCTGTTGTTTGGTGGACAAATACAGGTCGCCGGAGCTGTAAAAAACAATAAGATCAAGAAAACTGCAACTTCCGACTGGATGGAAATCGAGAAGCAGCGCGGTATCTCGGTTTCTACTTCTGTAATGGAGTTTGACTATACTCCCGAGGGCAAGGACATCGAATATAAGGTTAATATCCTTGATACGCCGGGTCACCAGGATTTTGCAGAAGATACCTTCCGTACACTTACTGCTGTTGACTCTGCCATTATCGTAGTCGATGGTGCCAAGGGTGTTGAGACTCAGACCAGGAAGCTGATGTCCGTGTGCCGTATGCGAAAGACTCCTGTTATCATCTTTATCAATAAGATGGACCGCGAGGGCCGTGATCCTTTCGATCTGCTCGATGAACTGGAGCAGGAACTTGAGATCAGTGTCCGTCCTCTCTCATGGCCTATTAACCAGGGAGCCAAGTTCAAGGGCGTATATAATATCTACGAGAAAAAGCTTGACCTCTTCACTCCTGACAAGCAGCGAGTAACAGAAAAAGTGGAGGTGGATGTAGACAGCGCAGAACTTGATGCCCGTGTGGGCGAGCAGGATGCTGCCAAACTCCGTGAGGACCTTGAACTCGTGGATGGAGTATATCCTGAGTTTGACGTGGAGACATATCGTGCCGCAGAGGTCGCACCGGTGTTCTTCGGTTCTGCCCTTAACAACTTTGGCGTTCAGGAACTGTTGAACTGCTTTGTTGAGATAGCTCCGAGTCCGCGTCCTACCAAGGCAGAGGAGCGTGACGTGCAGCCGGAGGAGAAGAAATTTACTGGCTTTATCTTTAAGATCACTGCCAATATCGATCCCAATCATCGTTCGTGTATCGCCTTCTGCAAGGTATGTAGCGGACAGTTCCGCCGAAATCAGCCTTATCTTCATGTGCGTCAGGGCAAGACAATGCGATTCACGTCGCCTACACAGTTCATGGCACAGCGTAAGAGTACCATCGATGAGGCGTGGCCTGGTGACATAGTAGGTCTGCCGGATACAGGAGGTATCTTTAAGATCGGCGACACTCTTACAGAAGGAGAGCAACTGCACTTCAGGGGATTGCCTTCGTTCTCGCCAGAACTTTTCAAGTATATCGAGAATGACGATCCTATGAAGTCAAAACAGCTGCAAAAGGGTATCGACCAGTTGATGGACGAGGGCGTGGCTCAGTTGTTCGTCAACCAGTTCAATAACCGTAAAATTATCGGTACCGTTGGTCAGCTGCAGTTCGAGGTGATCCAGTATCGTCTTGAGAACGAATACAATGCCAAGTGCCGATGGGAACCAGTGCATCTTTACAAGGCTTGCTGGATAGAGAGTGACGATGACGCGGAACTGGAGAACTTCAAGAAGCGCAAATATCAGTATATGGCAAAAGACAAGGAGGGACGTGATGTGTTCCTTGCCGATTCCGGTTATGTGCTCTCGATGGCACAGGAGGACTTCAAGCATATTAAGTTCCATTTTACAAGTGAGTTCTAAGCTACGGATTTAAAAGAATCAGTACAGATGACAAGAGAAGAAGATATAAGACAGGCCGTAGAGACAATGCGCAAGGGTGGGGTGATACTCTATCCAACGGATACTGTCTGGGGAATAGGCTGTGATGCCACTAATGCAGAGGCAGTAAAGCGAGTGTATGAGATTAAGCAGAGAGATGACTCAAAGGCTCTGATTTGTCTTGTGGACAGTGATGCCCGAATGCAGCGTTACTTCAGGAATGTGCCTGATGTGGCGTGGCAGCTGATTGACAGTCTCCAGGATTCTGGCGCCAAGCCGACGACACTTATTCTTGACGGAGCAGTCTGTCTCGCTGCAAACCTGATAGCAGAGGATGGCAGTGTGGGTATGCGCATCACCAATGAGCCCTTTTCAAAGGAACTCTGCTATCGGTTCCAGAAGGCGATAGTGTCAACCTCTGCGAATATCAGCGGAGAGCCGGCAGCACAAAATTACTGTGATATCGATTCCAGAATTCTCGAGGCAGTAGACTATGTGTGCTGGAGTCGCCGGCAGGAGCATAAGCCTCACACTCCATCAAGCATCATACGCCTTAGGGAAAACGGAGAGGTAGAGATTATCAGGAAGTAGCTGTAAGGAGATAAAGAGATGAAACAGGAAGTAAAGGATCTGACAATGCTACAGCGCCTGCATGAGTGGCGGGTGGAGCATGTGAGCGAGAGGATGTTTATGCTCATCCTCGCTCTGCTCGTGGGATTCTTTGCTGCTGTTGCAGCTTTCTCGCTCCACTGGATGATTAACCAGATTGTGATGCTTCTTACGAGTTCTTTCGAGAAAACAACATCCAACTGGCTGTATCTGGTCTATCCCGTTATCGGTATATATCTGACTTCGCTCTTTGTGAGATATGTTGTTAAGGATAACATCTCTCACGGCATCACACGAATCCTCTATGCCATCTCTTCGAATAAGTCGAGACTGAAGTCCCACAACTGCTGGTCGTCGGTAATTGCCTCTGCCATCACTATCGGCTTCGGAGGCTCAGTGGGAGCTGAGGCACCTATCGTGCTTACTGGCTCTGCAATAGGTTCAAACCTCGGTCAGGCGTTCCACATGGACCGTAAGATGCTGATGACTCTTGTCGGCTGTGGTGCTGCAGGTGCTATTGCCGGTATCTTCAAGGCTCCGATAGCAGGACTGGTATTTACCGTCGAGGTGTTGCTGATCGACATGACGATGTCGGCGATGCTCCCGATTCTTGTGTCATGTGTTACGGCAACCTGTTTTACGTATATCTTCAGTGGTGACGCGGCACTGTTCACATTCCATCTTGATAGTGAGTGGTCTGTAGAGCGTATTCCTGCATGCATCATGTTGGGAATCACCTGTGGGTTGGCTTCACTATACTTTATACGTATGATGGGTGTCTGCGAGGGCGTCTTTTCAAGATATAAGGATCATCCACATATAAAACTTGTCATAGGCGGAACGGTCCTCAGTCTGCTGATATTCTGCTTCCCGTCACTTTATGGTGAGGGATACAGCAGTATTAACATGCTGCTGAACGGCCGTACCGAAGCAGACTGGAATCAGATACTTAACAACTCCATGTGGGCTGGTGAGGGCAGTCTGTTACTGCTGTATATAGCCTTGGTGATACTTATGAAAGTGATAGCCACTTCTGCTACAAACGGTGGAGGAGGCTGTGGCGGTACATTCGCTCCAAGTCTGTTTGTAGGATGTTTCACAGGCTTTTTCTTCTCTCGTATATGGAATATCTATCAGATAGGTGTCTATATCCCGGAAAAGAATTTCGCACTCATGGGGATGGCGGGGGTTATGTCGGGTGTGATGCATGCCCCCCTGACGGGTATGTTCCTCATTGCCGAACTTACTGGAGGATATAATCTTCTGCTACCTCTGATGATGGTGAGCGTTTGTTCCTATCTGACAATCATCATCTTCGAGCCACATAGCATCTATGGTGCCCGACTTGCTAAAGAAGGAAAACTGCTCACTCACCATACAGACCATGCAGTGTTAACTCTTATGAATCTTGACTCTGTAATAGAGCGTGACTTCGACTCAGTGTCGCCTGATATGGAACTTGGGCAGATCGTGCATAAGATCAGTCGTAGCCACACATCAGTCCTTCCTGTTCTTGATGCTGCCGGAATGCTTTTAGGTGAAGTTGAGATTATGAAGATTCGTAATGTGGTGTTCCGCACAGAACTGTACCATCACTTTAAGGCTGGGCAGTTGATGGTAGAACCGAAGGCAACACTTAATGAGAATACCCCAATGGCAGACGTGATGCGTACCTTTGACAGCACTCGTGCCGACTGGTTGCCAGTGCTCGATGTGGATAATCATCTAAAAGGCTACATCTCGCGCCAGCGTATATATACTATGTATCGAAAGATGGTAGCCGACATGAGTGAGGATTAAGGGAGTTAGAAGAATTTTGGATATGAAGAAAGAAGATCTGAGAATTGTTTTTATGGGAACACCAGAGTTTGCAGTGGAGACACTGAAGGCTCTCGTGGATAATCAATATAATGTGGTTGCTGTAGTAACACAGCCAGACAAACCGGTGGGCCGCCATCAGGATACGCTACAACCCTCAGAGGTTAAGAAGTTTGCTCTTGAGCATAATCTGCCCGTACTTCAGCCCGAAAAGATGAAAGATCCCGCTTTTGTCGAGGAACTTCGTGGGTATAACGCTAATCTTCAGGTTGTTGTAGCTTTCCGTATGTTGCCGGAGATTGTGTGGGATATGCCAGAATTTGGTACTTTCAATGTCCATGCAGCCCTTTTACCTCAGTATCGTGGCGCTGCTCCAATTAACTGGGCCGTAATAAACGGGGAGACTCAGACGGGTGTTACTACCTTTTTCCTTGACAAGGATATCGACACAGGACGTATCATTATGCAGAAGCCTTTCGCTATTCCCGATGATGCTGATGTGGAATATGTCTATGACGGTCTGATGTACCTTGGTGCTGATATATGCATTGAGACTCTCGAAAAGATAATCTCTGCCAATGGCCATCCGGAGAGTATACCGCAAGAGAGCCTGATAACAGCAGGACAGATGTTGCATAATGCTCCCAAGATATTCAAGGAAACATGTGAGATAAACTGGAGGCAGAGCGCTAAGAGTGTCTATGACTTTATTCGTGGACTTAGTCCTTATCCTGGTGCCTGGACTACACTTGTAAGTCCCGATGGTAAGGAGACAGTTCTTAAGATTTTCAAAGCTTGCATTACCGACTACAAGGATGGTGAGGCTGGAACAACGGCAGTCGTAGACAAGAGACCTTGTATCTGGTGCTCAGATGGACTCCTACAGTTGGAAGAATTGCAATTGGCAGGTAAAAAGCGTATGTCAGGACGTGATTTTATTAACGGAAACAAATTTTTTGAGAATTATATAATAAAATAGGCGTATTTCTCGTTTCTAAGGTATAAACAAGTATAAATTGTGATTGCCTATGAAGCATTTTACTCCAGAAACGTTGAAACCACGTGAGCAGACTTTAGAGTTTATACGTCAGTTCGCTTACACCTACAGCGTAACAAACTATCAGACAAAGATTCTGAACTAAAAAAGGATTATGGCATTAGTATCACCTTCATTACTCGCTGCCGACTTCCTTCACCTCGACCGCGATATCCAAATGATTAATAGTAGTGAGGCCGACTGGCTTCACCTCGATGTTATGGATGGATCTTTTGTTCCAAACATCTCTTTTGGCTTCCCAGTCTTAGAGGCTGTGGCTAAGGCATGTAATAAACCACTTGATGTGCACTATATGATAGAGCGTCCGGAGCGCTATATCAAGCAGACCGCCAAGCTAGGCGCCATGATGATGAACGTGCATTTCGAGGCCACCACCCATCTGCATCGTACCGTTCAGGAGATTCACGATGCAGGAATGAAAGCCGGTGTCACTCTTAATCCCTCCACACCGGTATCCATGCTTGAGGATATCATCGGTGATGTGGAGATGGTGCTCCTGATGAGTGTGAATCCTGGTTTCGGGGGCCAGAAGTTTATAGAGAACACCATCGGCAAGGTCAAGCGTCTTCGTCAGTTGATAGCAGAAAAGGGGTGCAATACCCTTATCGAGGTGGATGGCGGAGTACAGGGTGAGACAGCTCCACGACTTGTAGCTGCCGGTGTTGACGTCCTTGTCAGCGGCAGCTATGTCTTCGGTGCTCAGGATCCTCACAAGATTATCAGCCAGCTTAAGGCTCTATAGCTCCAGATTGAGATTCAGGTTATGCTTGTGCGACATCTTCCTCATGTTAATGAGGGCATAGCGCATGCGACCTAATGATGTGTTGATGCTTACACCTGTCTCCTCGGCAATCTCCTTAAACGACATCTCCTGGAAATATCGCATGAAAGCAACCTCCCGCTGAGGCTCAGGAAGGGCGTTCATCAGCCGGGTGACATCCTGTCGTATCTGTTCATTTACTAGCTCGTTCTCGCGGTTGGCAACTTTCAGTATCTGTAGGTCATTGTTCTTTGCAACATCAATGATGCGCTCGCCTTTTATGTCACGATAGTGGTCGACGAACACATTGTGGGCAATGCGCATAATCCAGAATACAAACTTCCCGGAATCCTTGTACTGTCCGTTCTTCATCTTCATGATAGCTTTAACAAAGGTGTCCTGAAATACGTCGTTAGCAACATCTTCATCCTTTGTCAGGTACATGACATAATTGAATATCTTGTCCTGAATACGCGCAAGGAGCTCATCGAATGCCTTGTTATTACCATCGATGTAAAGCAATGCCAACTGTTCGTCGGTCATTTCTTTTAATGTACTCATACTTTAATCATTTGTTAGTTGAGTAAAGTCTGTTTCGATAGGCAATAATTATTTAATTTGTTAATAATTCGTTGGCAAAAGTAGATATTTTTAATGAATTAACCAAATTTTTGGGCAAAAAATCACTAAAAAACGTGTTTTATGTATCTTTTTTATTATCTTTGCATCACGTAATAATGATTATTGTATGATAAAATTATTTGTCCCTGGGCGTTTGTGCCTCTTTGGCGAACATACAGACTGGGCAGGTCATTATCGCACGATGAATGCTGATATTGCTCCTGGTGCTGCTATTGTGACAGGTATCGAGCAGGGTATCTATGCCGAAGTCGAAAAATCAAGTATCTTCGAACTTTATAGCGATGCTCCTGAGATTTCTAGTCTCTGGAAGGATTTCTCATGTCGCATGGATGAGTCGGAATTGAAGCGTATAGCTAAGAGCGGTTCTTTCTTCTGCTATTGTGCTGGTGTGGCATCCTATATGTTGGAGTGGTATAAGGTGGGTGGTGTCCGCATACGCATCACTTCGATGACGCTGCCAATGAAGAGTGGGCTCAGTAGTTCGGCTGCGATTTGTGTCCTTGTAGCGCGCGCGTTCAATTTATTATATAATCTGAACCTGAACACCCTTGGCGAGATGAATATCGCCTATGTCGGCGAACTGCGCACGTCGAGTCGCTGCGGACGTCTGGATCAGGCATGTGCCTTCGGAGTGAAGCCCAATCTCATGACTTTCGACGGTGATGAGATTGAAGTGCGTTCTCTTAATGTGAAGAAGCATCTCTACTGGGTGTTTGCCGACCTATGTGCCGAGAAAGATACCATCAAGATTCTATCTGACCTAAATAAGGCTTACCCCTTCCCAAGTACGGATGAAGAGCGTGCCGAGCATGAGGCATTGGGTAAAGACAATCTTGAGATAGTAGACAAAGCAATAAAGTTCATGGCGGAAGGTCGGGTGGAGGAACTTGGCCGTCTGATGACTGAGGCTGAGGAACTTTTCGACAAGAAGGTGGCTCCGATGTCATCAGCACTGTGGTCCCCGAAGTTGCATAGTGTCCTTAATGACCCTAATATCCATCCTCTGGTATGGGGAGGAAAAGGTGTCGGCTCCCATGGCGACGGTTCTGTGCAGTTCCTTGCCCGTAGCCAGGAGGCTCAGCAGGAGCTTGTGCAGTATCTAAACGAGCATGGCATGAAGGCTTATACCCTCACGATGAAGCCTGTGCATACAGTAAGGCGTGCCATCATTCCAGTAGCAGGCTTCGGCACCAGACTTTATCCGGCCACACGTGCCCTGAAGAAGGATTTCTTCCCGATTCCTTGCCCTGATGGAATGGTGCGCCCGGTAATCCTGATATTGCTCGAGGAACTGGTTCAGAGCGGTATAGAGGAGATATGCCTTGTGCTTGGCTCTGAGGAGGAACGCCAGCAATATGCCGACTATTTCGACCGCCCTCTTTCCGAAGAGCATCTGCGGAAGCTGAATCCTGAGGCCCAGGAATATGAGAATCGCATTCTTGACATAGGTAAGCGACTGCATTATGTCTATCAGCGTGAAAAACGAGGCTTCGGACATGCCGTTTACCAGGCAGCCCAGTTTGCTGGCAACGAGCCTGTGTTGCTCCTGTTGGGCGACACGCTCTATCGTAGCGATATCAACAAGGCGTGTGCGCTGCAGATGGTAGAGGAGTACGAGCGATATAACTCTCTGATGGTCAGTATCCATCCTATTCCCCTTGCAGAGGTTAGTCGCTACGGCATACTTCATGGAGTCTGGGAGGATAAGGCTCATACGGTGCTCAACGTTACTACGATGCATGAGAAGCCTAAGGCCAGCTATGCGGAAGAGTTCCTTGGTGTGCGCGGGTCGAATGGAGAGAAGGAGTACTACAGCGTGTTTGGACAGTATATCCTCACTCCAGAGGTGTTCGCGCAGTTGCATGAGGATATCATGCAGAAGGAGATCGATGGCGATCACGTCACTGAGATAGAGCTGACTTCAGCCCTTGAGGCTGTACGTAAGCGCAGTGGAATGATGGGTGTGAGGCTTAAGGGACGGATGTACGACATGGGCAATCCTCAAGCTCTTGTAACTGCTGTCAAAGAGTTCTCGAAATAAAATAATCAATCCCGCCAGTCGGCGGGATTGATTATTTTATAAGGTTCAGTAGATATTTGCCATAGTCGTTCTTTGCCATTGGCTGAGCTATCTCTTTTAGTTTTTCTTTCGTTATCCAGCCTCGCTTGTAGGCTATCTCTTCAAGACAGGCCACCTTCAGCCCCTGGCGCTTCTCTATCACTTCGATGAATGTAGAGGCTTCAGAGAGTGAATCGTGAGTGCCGGTGTCGAGCCAGGCAAATCCACGCTGCAAGGTCTGCACTTTCAGGCGCTGCTGGGCCAGATATTCCTGGTT
>DGTJ01000105.1 GCA_002393725.1 Prevotella sp. UBA4339
CTTCAGCCTCGAACATCTGACGGAATGCGAGACGACCAATACGGCCAAAACCGTTAATTGCTACTTTTGTCATTTTACTTAATATTTAAATGGGTTTATACTTAAATATATAAATTTTTATCCGTTTTTGATACTTTTTTTCGTTTTCGGATGCAAAGTTACGAAAAATTTCCTAAATTTGCACTCAGATTCAGTATTAATTAAAGTGAAAAGTGGAAAGTGGAAAGTGAAAAGTGGCATAACATCACTCCACAAGCCTACGATTGTAAAACGAAGATTACAAATAAATACAAAAGACAGTAATACAAAACAACATTTAAAAAATTAAGAATTATGGGATTTATCAAGGAATTCAAAGAGTTTGCCGTTAAGGGCAACGTGATGGACATGGCAGTCGGTGTTATCATCGGCGGTGCTTTCGGAAAGATCGTGACCTCACTCGTCAACGATGTGCTCATGCCGGTTATCAGCCTTGTTACTGGAGGCATCGATTTTACCAACCTGTTCATAAACCTCAGCGGTGATGAGAAATACGCCACACTGGCTGCTGCCCAGGAGGCTGGAGCATCAGTATTCGCCTACGGCCAGTTCTTGCAGAACATCGTCGACTTCATCATCGTTGCCTTCTGTATCTTCCTGATGCTGAAGGGTATCAACAAGATGAACCGCAAGAAGGAAGAGCCCGCACCAGAGGCTCCTGCCGGACCTACACAGGAAGAGCTCCTCGCTGAGATCCGCGACCTACTGAAGAAAAAGTAAGCTGCAAAGCCTTTTCACTAATAGCCCCCCTGCCTGATTTCACATGGCAGGAGGGCTTAATCAACAACCTATGATCAGACAAAAGAATAATCTAAAAATCGCCTTTATACTCCTCTTCCTGGCTTTCACCATAAGACTACAGGCAGGAAGTGAAGCAGAACAGCTAAACCGTCTCTTCCATTCATATTACGAGAAGATGGAAGTAGACAGTGCCCTGAGCATACTCAATGAACTTATCAGCCTCCACCAGAACAACGGCGATGACGATGGTGAGGGCAATGCCCGATGGAACAGAATTGCGCTGCTGAACAACGGCGCCCGATACGAAGAGCTCATCACCGAAGCCGACATACAGATGCAATGGTTCAAGGAGCACGCCTTCTGGAGCCGCTATTATCAGTGCTGGCAGAGGAAATGCTCAGGCAATCACGACCTGGGACGTGTACAGACGGCTCTCCGCGAAGCAAAGGCCATGGCCGATGATGCCCAGGCACGCAACAACAATACCGGCAGAGCGATGGCCTACAAGCAGATGGCCATGATCTACTACGACATCCGCCAGGTGGACCAGGCAGAGGAAGCTTTCAGCAAAAGCATCGAGCTGCTGAAGGCAGACAACGACAAGACTGGCATCCTCAGCGGCGTGTACGAAGGGATGTGTAAGTCGCTCGACATGCAGAAGCGCTACAGCGAGGAAGTCGCAATAGCAGCAGAATGGCTTGCCCATCTGGATGAATTAAAGAAAGTCATCGGATTGAATGCGGTAAATCAGACATTCGTGTCATGCTATCTTAACCACTGTGCAGCATATATAGGACTGGAGCAGTTTGACGATGCCGAGAAAGCCCTTGCCAAGGCCGAAGAATACCAGGACGTCACCAAGACCACACTGACACAATACTACATATTTGAAATGCATACTCGCCTCGCACTCGCGGAAGGCAAGGTGAGAGAGGCCATTGCCTATACTGACAGTGCTACGGCTCTTGGAGTCAGCAGCGACGTACGCCTCACGGAGTATCGTGCAGAGGCCCTTTACAGGAATGGCGAGGGCGCAGAGGCGGCAAGGCTCTACCGCACACTCTACGCTAATAAGGACTCGGTGTTCAACCACGATATGCGCACACGGCTTGACGAGATGAACACACTCTTCAAGGTCGACGAACTGCAGCGTGAGAAACAGCGGGCACATACACGCTACGCTCTCATCATCGCCTCGCTCATCGTCGTGGCGCTCATCATCTTCATCATCTTCTCGCGACGCTCTGCCAAGGCGCTGGAAGACAAGAACCGTGAGCTGGCTGAGAAGAACAATGCCCTGAAACTCGCAACGGCAAAGGCTGAAGAACTATCGACGATGAAGTCCGAGTTTATACGTAACATCTCGCACGAGATAGGCACGCCACTGAACATCCTCAACGGCTTCACCCAGATACTTACCTCGTCAGAGGCCAAAGAAATCAGTGCAAAGGACAAGGAAGACATGCGCAACAGAGTGCAGGAAAACACGGAGCGCATCACCAATCTCGTCAACAAGATACTTGTACTCTCTGAGTCGAACAGCCAGACGGTCATTCCACGTGAAGACAAAGTGGCAGCCAGCAAGATTGCCAAGCAGGCTGTGAGCAAGAGCGGTGCAGGTTCTACGGAAGACATCACCTTCAGCCTGAAGTCGGCTGAGGGCAGCGATGTGGCCTTGCTGACCAATTACGACTATGCCGTACGGGCACTGGCTCAACTACTCGACAATGCCTTCAAGTTCACCAAGACTGGCAGCGTCACGCTGACGGTGGAAGCCCTGCCGGAGCAGGTCAGATTCATAGTTGAAGACACCGGCATCGGAATCCCTGCTGATGAAGCAGAGAATATATTCCACGAGTTCGTACAGCTGGACGACTATTACGAAGGTGCAGGCATCGGCCTGACGATGGCACGCAACATCGCCAACCGCCTGGGTGGAGACGTGACACTCGACACCGACTGCACAAGTGGGGCACGCTTTATATTTACCCTGCCGGTCAATTAAATATCTAACTTTCGCTAGCTCGCTTGCTCTTTGTCTCCTTCTCTCCTCATCTCTTCGTACATGCGAAATATAATGTACGCGCGAAACAACTCCTAAGGAGATGAAATTAAGCAGGCATCAGGCGCCTGAGTATTCGTTGCAACAGCCAGGCCAGCGGCAGCGTGAGCAGTGTCGTGAGCAGTGCCGTGGGCCAGTAGCCCAGATGGTAAGGCGTCAGGTAGCTCATCACGAAATGATTATGTATGAGGTATATCTCCAGGCTTATCCCTCCGAGGAACACGCAGGCACGGTTGCACCAGGCAGGCGCGATGCGGAAGAAGTCGCAGAGCAGGATAAGGAGCGATACCGTCAGCGGTATGTATATCATCCGTTCGGCAAAGAGGGGGAATCGCCCGTGGCGCATCTGCTCCAGCCAGATACACGCAGCAGCCGTCATCAGCAGCGTTATCCAAACCAGCCAGCGGCCCGCCGGCTCTATACGATGGTCCTGGCGCACCAGTGAGCCGCAGTTGATGCCAAGGAAGAAGATGGGCACCCGGCTCCAGAATATCTCGATATGGCCCACAGCCTGATGTACTGGCACCACCCACTGCACGACGACACACCAGCAGACCATCAGCACGGGCAGCCAGCGGAATACGGGATGCCGCGCTATGAGCTTCATATAGAGCGGTGCCCAGAGGTAGAGCATCATGATGGCTGGCACATACCAGAACGTCAGTTCGTCGTGCAGCCAGAAGCCCCAGTTGACGGTGATATCCAAGACGAGGTCGAGGTAGTCGCCAGTCTCAAAGTTGAAGCGTTGCAGATAGTAGATCGACGACACGACGAGCCATGCAGGGAAGAGTCGCAGCAGCCTTCGACGGTAGAAATGGCTCACCGACGGCTGCTTCACCCAAGCATACCACAGGCCGATGCCGCTCAGGAAGAGGAACATATCCACTCCGATATTGCCGCATCGCCGCAGGCCGAAGAAGGCATCGCCTCGCGCCAAAGGCACGTGGAAAAGGATGATAAAGACGATGGCCGCCCCCATCAGCTGTCCGCGATAGCGGCTCAAGTCTGCCAGTTGTATTTCCTTCAGTTTCATGATTCAGTTCTTTCGGATGCCAAGGATTCTCTTTATCCATATCGTATGCTGCCCTATGTCATCGGTAGTCCTTCTCAGATAATCTATATCTCAAATAATTATTGTTAGACGGTGCAAAAATACAAAAACATTTCCAATTCTGCAAACAATTCTTTTCTTTTTGAGGCAAATCACTTCGATCATGGGGACAAGGGTCAAGTGCCTGATTCCCATGACCCCTGACAAAATCATTTTAAAGTTTCGATTTCTTCCTTTGAGAGTCCTGTCACCTCACAAATAATATCAGAGTCCACACCCAGTGACTTCATCTTGCGGGCATTTGCCAGATTTTGCTCAGCCTTGCCCTGAGTCTTTCCCTGGGCCATACCCTCAGCGATTCCTTCTTCTCGTCCTTTGGCCATACCTTTATTGTATGAGGTAGTAATAGAGCTGTAGCTGTCCCAGT
>DGTJ01000112.1 GCA_002393725.1 Prevotella sp. UBA4339
TTGATTGCTAATGCCATTGTTGTATCTCCTTTTCTAATTTTTGGCGCAAGGACGGTGCAAACCGAGAGCAATCAAACATGTTTGAATTGCCGAGGTGCAGCCCGTACTCGCACTTTTCATGTGCAAAGATACGATATTTTTCTGAATCGACAATGCTTTTGCCAAGAATAATATAATTATTTTGAGTTTAGTACGTCTCTTTGCTATATATACGCAACACAAACTAAACTTTCTTTTCCCTTAAGGTCGATATTTACTTTAAGTCACCTAAATCCCATGGCAAGCGACTTTGTCGATTACGCAGACTTTGAAAGACAGGAAATTACGCATAAGCATGTTGGATGAGTCGAATGGAACTAATATGCAAATGACGCGGTGACGCGGTGACGCGCCACTGGGGTAACACAGCGGTAACCGTGCTTGTCTGTCGCATGGCGCATCGCCGCAGCAGCGCGGCAGCGCGTCATTTGTGTTTTTCTGTATTACCGCAGCGTGGCAATAACTCTATTATATATTTATATATTATTATAATAATATATAAATTAAATATAAGATATTTGATGCGCATCGCATCTCTCGCAAATGCAAATGACGCGGTGACGCGCTGCTGCGGTGACGCGCTGACGCGCCGATGCGCCTCTATGCCGTTTTTAGCATTTCAAATAAAAATAAAATAATCGGCATTAACTATTGTTTTGACTCTGAATTATTCGTACCTTTGCACTGTCGATGAGAAGAACACCAGACTGCACTCTCGGCAAGGAAAAATATTTCCCATACTAGCCAAGAAAATTTTCCTGGGCAGGGCGCAAAAACAGGTGCTGAAAATCGGCAAGAGAGAGACTTTAATCCTATTCATTACTAACATTAAAAATATTGACATCATGCCGCTGAAAGTAAAAATTGCGCAGAAGAATTTGATACAAAAAATCATAAAGTGTCCACTGCCACGGTGTAATAACCTTGTGCGACATCAGTGCAGATTTTATCTGTATTCTCTTTGCTTATTCGAAACTTTTCACTATCTTTGCACTCAATCCAAGATAGCATAGTGACAACGTCATTTTAGAACAATACTCTTATGATAGAACTAAAAAACGACCAGCTCTCTGTCATCGTGTCAGAGAAAGGAGCAGAGCTCCAGAGCATTTAGGATTCCCACGGCAAGGAATATCTGTGGCAGGCCGATCCGAAGTATTGGGGACGCCGCTCACCGATATTGTTTCCCATCGTGTGCGCAGTGAATAATGAGACCTACCGCGTGGATGGTAAGGAGTATCACCTCCCTCGGCACGGATTCGCACGTGATGCAGTGTTTACCCTCATATCGCAGAGCGAACGTAAAGTCACCTTCGCCCTCGAGTCGTCGGAGAAGACCAAGGAGGTGTATCCCTACGACTTCACCCTCTCAGTGAGCTACGTGCTCGATGGCAATACGATAGGCGTGATCTGGCATGTGCATAATACCGACACTCGCGAGATTCACTTCCAGATAGGCGGCCATCCTGCTTTCAACGTGCCCGATATGAAGCCTGGAGCCGATCAGCAAGGCCGCATCCGACTGGATAACACTGACCCTATGGATGCCCTGCACAGTTATCCTGACAGCTCGCACGAGATGGATGAGGTGCCGTTCATCGAAGCAGAGGACGGAATGATCGAGTTTACTGACAATACCTGGCGCAACGACTCCATCAAGGTGCACAAGTGCCAGCTGCATCGTGCCGAGCTGCTCAACAAGGCTGGTGAGCCTGAGGTGACCGTTGAGTTCCGCACTCCCGTAGTGGCTTTATGGAGTCCATACGGCAAGCAGGCTCCATTTGTATGCATAGAGCCTTGGTACGGCATTGGCGACCCTCGCGGCTTCGATGGCGAGTTCAAGGACAAGCCTCTGATGAATCATCTGCAGCCAGGAGCGTCGTTCATGTCGAAGTACACGATCACTATAGGGTAGTCCTACAGGTATCTGTTGAATTCCTTCAGGGCAGGGAGTGCCTTGCCTGTGTGATTGTCGAAGAGACCGCGGTTGAGCCAGCCCTTGATGACGCTGTTGCCGAAGGCATTCTCCTCAGCAAACCACCAGAAGAGGCCGATAACGTTATGGTGGCGCTTGAGTTCTGTGACAAGTTCTGAGGTGAACTGTCTCTGACCCTCAATGGTGATGGGGTAGAACTCGGAATACTTGTCGCCCTTAGCCCAGGGATCGTTCTCATGCGAATAGTAGGCTGCCGTCTCAACGATCATCACAGGCTTCTCTGGGAAGAGCCAGGCGAGGCGCTCCAGGTTTGTGCCCAGGTTAGGGATAGTACCGTGCCACATGGGATAGTAGCTCAGTCCGATGATGTCGTAGTCCACGTCATGGCGCCGCAGCTGCTGATAGTAGTTACGAGTTACGTCCCAGTCGCCAGCCTTCTCTGTATGGATGATAATCTGCGACTTGGGGCACACCTCGCGACATGCCTTGGCACCAGCTTTGAGGAAGTCGCAGAGAATATCCCATCGGTCTTCGGTTGTGCTCGTATCATCATCCTTCTTGTATAACTTGCCTACGGGCCACAACATTCCATTAGTGATTTCATTGCCTACCTGAATCATCTCTGGTGATACTCCTGCATGCTTCAGGGCTAAGAGTGAGTTGCGGGTATGGGCATATACGCTGTCTGCCAGTTGCCTGGCATCGGCATTTGCCCAGGCTTTGGGAGTGAACTGTTTGCCAGGGTCTGCCCAGGTATCGCTATAGTGGAAGTCGAGCATCACCTGAAGACCAGCTTTCTTGATCAGTCGACAGAGGCTGACAACGTACTTCAGGTCCTGGCATACTCCCTCGCCCTTATGCTGTTCAGGGGCATCGTCTGGGTTGACGAACAGCCGCACTCTTACCATGTTCCAGCCTTGTTGCCTGAGGTAGGGCAGGAGTGACACTTTCTTCCCATTTGAGTCTTTGTAAACTGTGCCTCGTGCCTCGTAAGAAGGTAGAAGCGACATGTCCGCACCAAGATATCTCTTGACTTGTGCACTGGCGTCTATTGCCGTTATCGCCATCAGGATGGCAAGTATCATTTTCCTCATACTCATGTTATTGCTTGTTTTGAACAACAGCGGGCGGCCCATAGAGAGCTGCCCGCTGATGATTAATGTTTATGTTGATTACTCTACCGTGCAGTAGATGTTGTCAGAGCCCTTACGTGTAGGATAGAGCTTGATGGTAGAACCTGCAACACCGATGTTCGGACCGTTGGCAACGAGGTTGTCGAGAGTGTCGCCGCCAAGGTTGATGTCCCAAGAGTTGTTGGCAGTAAACTTCCAGCCGTTCGTGGTGACGCCTGCGCCAGTGATCTCCCAGCAGTAGTCTGTGGCATTCCACTTCATCTGCTGTGCATTGTCAGCGGCATTCCAGCCGTTGAAGTCACCCACGAGGTTCATGTTGTTGATCTTGGTGGCTGTGATAGAGCCTGTTGCCAGGTCGAGCACCATGTAGTATACCCCTTCTCCGGCTGTTGCCTTGAAGTTGCCACCACCGTCAGCTAAGTCGCCTGAAATACCACTTGTCATGTGACCGGTATTGATCTCTGTGCCCCAGTCGCCAGGAGTCTTCTGGAACTTGAACTCATTGCCCCATCCGTTAGGATCAGCGCAATAGATGTAGCCTGTATAGATTCCGTCGAAGTTTGGTGAGCGCAGCTTCTGCTCGGCATTTGCCCATCCGTCAGTAGCACCGATGAAGTAGACATACTCCTGGAAGTCAAGTGGAGTGATGGTGTAGGTCATCTCTGCCATATTCACCTGGAAACGGTAGTACTTGGCTGTTCCGTCTACGTGGAATGAGTTGTCGTTACCGATGTTATAGCGGCGGTCGAAGCTTCCGCTAAGTGCCTCGTCGCCAACGAAGCCATAGAGCTGGGTCCAGTCACCATTGCCAGTGGCAAGAATTGCCTCTTCATCACCGAATGCGAACCACATGCCGCTTCCTGTTCCTTCGAAGATGTATGTGAATACGGGATCTTCGAATACGTCCTTGTCGCTATGTGTGAACTTCTGGTTGAGAGAGCTGTCCCATGCTCCAGGACCTCCGATGAGGTAGTAAGCATCAGAGATGTTCACAGGAGTAACGGTAAATGTCTGCTCCATCATGTCGATGGTGACCTTAATCTTCTTAGCACCGGCAGGCACGCAGAATGAGTTGTCGGCACCGAGGTTGTATCGGTAGTCGAGTGAGCCGCTCTCTGCCTTGTTGTCTCCGCCAACGATTCCAAACAGCTTTGACCAGTCGCCATCATTAGTGATGGCATCGCATGCTGCATCATCACCGATTGCGAACCAAGTGTCACCATCGGCAGCAGCATTAATAACGATTGTGAAGACAGGATCGTCATATACGTCTGCATCGCTGTGTGAGAATTTCTGCTCCTTTGATGCTGCAGAACCAGCCCAGTCGAGTGCTCCGCCGACGATGTAGTAGGCTGGTGCGATATAAGGAGCCTCGGGCTGCAGCTGAACCTTTATGGTTCCTGCATCGATGAGGAGGGCTTGTCCGTCCTTAGTAGCATTTACTAATACGTGACCTGAGAAGGTACGTACATCAGGGCGCTTGCCATAGTTCGTAACTATCAGCTCTTGCAGCGTCTCTTTTGATGCCAGACCTTGGATTGTGGTATTGACTATCACCTTGTCTGCGTCCTCGATTCCTTCTGGTGTGAGCTCTATACGTGCATTGCCCAGCTCGAAACCTTCTGGCAGTGATGATGAGTTCAGGGAGAATGTAGCCACCTCGTCACCTGCTTTTGCCAAGTCCTGGACAGCAACTGCTGATGCAGAGAATCCAGGAATGGTGATGGCATCCTCAGGACCGTTGGCCTGTGGCGATGCCCAGTCCGTAAAGTCCTCTGTGCAGGCGGTGAATGCTGCTGCCATGAGCAGCATTCCACCGAATAATATATGTTTCTTCATACGATTCATATTTTAAATAATTGTCATTACCTGTAATAGAATTATTCTACATAACCTGTGTTGCGGTCGAAGTTGACATGGAGAGTCTTGCCAGGACCAACAGTTACTGAGTACTCATCGCCGACATCGTCCTTCCAGTTGCTGTCGCTATTGTGTTCAGCGTCACGCCATACGAGGTCGCCATTACCGTTGAGAACGGTGAACTCTGTCTGCCACCAGTCTACACCCGGAACTACGATGTAAGCGCGAAGCTCGCCTGAACCAGTGAAGTCGCTGAATGTCCAGTCGCCATCCTTGCTGTCTGGTGGAGTCATCTCTACGCCACTCCAGCTGCCTCCGTCAACTGCTGCTCCGATAGCACATGCCTTACCTTCGCTTACAGTGAGAGTGTACTTCACCTTCTTGCCCTCAATGGCAGTAACAAACTTCAGGACGTACCAGCCTGGCTTGCTGAATACGATATTACCGTCACCGTCGGCTGAGATTTCCATACCGTCAACCTGATTGTCAAACTCGTCGATCATGTCATAGCCGAACCAGTCTTGTGGCTTGTTGCCCCACTTGAATCCGTCACCGTTGTTATAGATCATTGTGTAGAACTGACCAGTCTTTGTCCAGATCAGAGGAACAGGTTTCCAGGTGCTCCAGGCATCAGCAATAGAGTTGCCACATACGTAGATAGACGTTGGGAGCGAGAGTTCTACAGGAGGCTCGTATGCCATAACCTTGATAGTAACAGCGTTGGAGAACACTTCGCCAAGACCTTCTGTGTTGTTTGAAAGGAATGCACGAAGACGTACAAAGACAGGTATTGCACCCTCTGGGTCATTGTCGTCATTGGCAGCACGGTAGGCATTAAGTACTGCAGTGTTCATCTCGTCACCGTCGGCTTTCACCATAGATGCGCTTGTAGAAGTAGTGCCAAGCTCTGTCCATGTGCCGTCAGTGCCAGTTAATGATACCTGAACGGCATAGACCACAGCTGCAGGCCATCCACCATAGTCAGGCTGGGAGGTGGTGAAGTTTACAGATCCGTTTGGCAGGTCGTAGACATTGCTTGATGCCAGTCCCGGAGTATTGAGCACAAAGCTCGACGGAATGCTCAGTGTGGGATTACTGTCGTTGTCATCCTTACATGATGTAAGGAATGGTACTACGGCAATCACTGCAAAGAGCAGGCTTTTATATATCTTTTTCATACCTTATATTTCTTTATCGTTGTGAATCATTCGTTCGATTAATAACCCTCATTCTGCTTGAGATTCTCATTATTGGTGAGGTCATTGTCTGGCAATGGGTAGAGATTGCGGTATGCAGGGAACTGAGCACCGCTGGCATTACCACCCATAAATTCCCACTTGTACTTAGACTGGCCGCCGTACATGCCGAAACGTATGAGATCCATGCGACGGCGTCCCTCGAACCAGAACTCCTTTGACCACTCCTTAATTACGTCGTCAATAGTGTAAGTAGGCTCCTCAGTGGCATTGGCGCGACTACGGAGAGCGTTGATGTATTTTGTCGCATTTGCGTTAGGACCATCCTTACGGATAGATGCCTCTGCGTATGTAAGGTAAGCCTCAGCGATACGCATGAATGGCAGGTCGGTGTCAACCTTTACCAAAGCAGAGGTTCCCTTACCGTCTGAACGGACATTGCGGAATTTTACACAGCTGTAACCCATCTCTTTCTCACTCTCGTCAGTGATATAACGTGTAAAGCCCTTGCTGTAGAACAATGCGCGATCGTCTTTCGCAGCGTCTGTCATTGTCTTTACATTGTCTGTTTCGGGTGCCTCTACGTTTTCACCGAAGAAGGTGTCGATCAGCTTGCCGCGAACACGTGTACACTTACCCCAGCTGTTGTCTGTGCCTGAAGGAACAGTCTCGCTCATTGTAGAGCTATAGCAAGAGAGAATCAGGAAGTTCATGCCACCATGGCTCTGAGTCTTGATTCCATCGAACATTACTGGGAAGATGTTCTCAAACTGAGCACCGTTAGTGTCATTATCAGCAAGGAACAGCATCTGGTATGCAGAGTAAACCTCACCTGTTACAGGATTGGTTGCACCTGTGGTGTTCAGGTGATAGTATCCATTGTTGATAACCTTCTCAGCATAGTCCATTGCATTCTGCCATTGTGCGGTACCTGTGTATGTCTCTGCGTTGAGGTAGAGGCGGGCCAGGAGGTTCTGGGCTGCTACCTTGTCCACACGGCCGTAGCTGTTCTTTCCTGCCTCTGCAAGTTCATTCTCACAGGTCTTCAATTCATTCTCAACGTATGTGAACAGCTGCTGGCGTGTGTAGTATGCTGCCTTTTCTGAACTTACATGCTCTATGAATGCGGCATTGCCGTAGTTGTCCATGAGGTAGTAGTAGTTCAGCGCACGGATGAATCGTACTTCTGCACGACGGTGTGCTGTCTCCTCTGTCCCATCGTCGGCAACCTGGTCAAGATAGAAGTTGCAGAGGGTGATTGTAAAGTAGCAGCGATAGTACAGACCCATCGAGAAATCGTTGGTTGCACCATAGGTGTTGTGAAGAACGTCAGGCACACCGGCATCAGTTGCCCAGATCCAGTGAGCTTCATCAGTGGTGAATTCATTCATGTACCAGAACATACGGTAGAAGTCAGACTGACCTTCGTCGAATGAGGTCAGGTCTTTGTTTCCGTCAGGACCTGTCTGACCTGTAAGTGCGAAGCTGGCATATATCTTGTTGAACAAGGCATCATAGTCAGCCTCCATTGTCTGCTGCGGATTGATTGGGTCAACATTCAAGTCGCCCACGCAGGAAGTGCTTACTGCTCCGGCTGCAAAGAGGAGTGATGCAGCAGCGAGCATTGACTTGATTTTATTCAGTTTCATAATTTATCTAATTTAATAGTGTTTAGAAATTGAGGTTCAGACCTACGATAGCTGTAAATGGACGTGGATAGAGAGTGCTGTCGTAGCCACCGTCTACTTCAGGATCGAGACCATCATACTTGGTGATAGTGAATACGTTTTGTGCTGTAGCATAAACACGTCCGTTTATTGTAGAACCGAACAGCTTCGGGAATGAATAGCCCAAAGTGATGTTGTCGAGTTTCAGGAACGAGGCATTGCGGATGAAGTAGTCGCTCATTGCATCGTTGCCATCGACATAGTTCCAGTTCTTTTCAGTCTCCATCTTCATGACGTTTTTCCAAGCATCACCCTGAGAGAGGTTAGAGAGAGACAAGTTTGCATTACCTGCATCAAGAGCAAAGTAATTGTAATTGTTCAAATTGGCTCGCATTGAGAAACCAAGATCCCAATTCTTATACATTACCTTCGATGTAAGACCCATTGTTACGTCTGGTGTTGACTGCTTGTAGAAGTATCTGTCATCGTTGTTGATTACGCCATCAGCGTTACGGTCAACGAACTGGCCTTCAATAGGCTGTCCTGCTTCATCGTAAACCTGCTGGAATACGTAGTAAGCAGAAGCGCTCTGGCCAACCTTCCAAGCCTTTACACCATCAGCAGAACCTGTACCAACGGCGCGGCCGCCGTATGTAATCTTGTAGTCTTCACCAGAACTTGCTACGAGTTCATCAATCTGGTTCTTGTTCCATGTTACGTTGTAACCGAGTTCCCAAGTCCAGTCGTTGGTAACGATAGGACGCCAGTTGATAGAATACTCAAGACCGGTATTGTGCAGAGAACCGATATTGGATGTCACCTTTTCTGCGAAGTTACTTCCTGCAGGAACGAACACTGTGTTGATCAGGTCCTTGGTCTTACGATAGTACCAGTCGAGGCTCATGCTAAGGCGGCCGTTAAGGATACCGAAGTCGAGACCGGCGTTCCAAGTAGTGGTCTTTTCCCAAGTAAGGTCAGGATTGTATGCATCAGGACGATAGGTAACGCCTTCTCCGATAATGGGATAGTAAGCTCCCTTAGAGTTGGTGGTATATGATGCGAAGTATGTGTAATCGCCAATACCTTCCTGCTGTCCTGTTATACCCCAGCCAAGACGGAGCTTCAGGTCGCTAAGCCAGTCGGCCTTCTTCAGTATTGGCTCTTCATTGATTTTCCAAGCAAGTGCTGCTGATGGGAATACACCCCAACGGTTGTCCTTACTGAAACGAGAGCTTCCGTCGTCACGTATTGTGAAGGTAAGCAGGTAGCGGTCGAGCAGAGAGTAGTTAAAACGTCCGAAGAATGAAACGAGGTAGTTCTCTGACTTGTAGAGTGTATTCTCAGATGGCTGATATAAAGTGCCTGCAAGTTCTTTACCTTCGTCGTCCTTGCCTGCTGTATATGGATAGATTCCACTATAGAAATAATCTGTCTTGATGTGGAAATGCTGCCACTCATAACCGGCCATGATGTCGAAATGATGTGTATCGGCAATATCCTTCATGTACTGGGCATAAGCATTGAAAGAAAGATTATAAGTCTTCTTCTTGTTCCAACCATGACTACCATAATAGTAAACACCTGTATCGTATGTATATGGTGACTGGTCTACGTTTGAATCGCCATTGGTAATGTCAGCACCTGCATTGGCATGGATGTGCAGATCCTCAAATCCGTGAACTTTGTAGTCTGCCTCGATATTGCCCAAGTAGACTCTTGCTCTTCCGTGGTTGGAATAAAGTCCGAGAGCTGATACTGGGTTCTTCGGAGCGGTGTTTTGCACACCATAAGTCCATTCGCTGTCAAAGTCGCGGGTAACAGGTGTTGCCCACTGCCAGTAGCCTCCGTAATGCTGGCGATATACACCATAGTCTGCATAAACAGGCTTTGTAGGATCCATTGTCAAAGCATGACCCATTGCAGTGCCTTCGTTAGCATACTGTGTAGTAGAATACATGAACTTTGCGTTTGCATTTATGGTCAGATGTTCATCAAGGAATGTGGGAGACAGGTTCAGACTGGCTGTATAACGCTGATAGTCTGTGGTCTTGATGATACCTTCCTGGCCAGTATAGCCCAGACTTACACGGTATGGCATGTTCTTTACACCGCCGGAAACAGTAATGTTATGGTCTGTTGACCATGTTGTACGATAAATCTGCTTCTGCCAGTCGGTATCAGCGAAAACATGATTGCCGTTAGCATCGTAATATCCCATTCTCTTATAAGCGTCACTGGCCTGCCACTCTGAGTCAGAGAGCCCCATCTTCTTCTGGATGTAGCTCATGTATTCACTTGCATTCATCACGTCAACAGTTTTCTTGATAGTGCTGAATGACCAGTTTCCGCTGTAGCTCACCTGTGCCTTCTGATTCTTCCGTCCCTTCTTGGTGGTGATGATGATCACACCGTTTGATGCACGGCTACCATAGATAGCAGTAGCAGAGGCATCCTTCAGAACGGTAAAGCTCTCGATGTCGGCAGGGTTTACCATGGCGAGAGGGTTAGAAGAACCTTGAGCAGCGCCATAGCTGTCCATAGCCAGTCCATCGATTACGATTAGAGGGTCGTTGGAAGCATTAAGTGACGAACCACCACGGATTCGAATAGATGCGCTACCACCAGGACGGCCACCGTCGTTGGTGATATGCACACCGGCTACCTTGCCTTGCAGAGCGTCTTGTGCACTGGTAATCAAACCTTTGTTCATTTCGTCTGGCTTGATTGCTGTGACAGAACCGGTCAGGTCGTTCTTCTTGGCACGGCCGTAACCGATAACGACCACGTTCTCCAATACCTGAGAGTCGTCTTGTAAAGTGATTTCCAGTGTAGGAGCAGCCTTCACTGTAACAGTCTGGTAGCCGACAAAGCTAATGCTGATGTCTGCTCCCTGATTTGCCTTAATAGCGAAGTTACCATCGAAGTCAGTGACGGTAGCGGTCTGAGTGCCGACTACACGTACTGTCGCACCGATAACATCTTCGCCTGTAGCATCTTTCACATGGCCTTTGACATCAATCTGAGCAAAGGCGCCTACCGATAGGAATAGGCCAAACAATAAGCCAAGCATCCTAAGCGGAAACTGAATGTTTACCTGCTTCATCATTAATTTAATTAGAGTTAATTTGTTATATTATACTTCGTTTTGATCGCGGTTTGGCGCAATTTCACGTTGCAAAATTACAATTCTTTCAGATACGTTATACTTTTTTCGGTTCAAAATCGTTAATAGTATTGTGCAAACGTTTGCGTTGACATACATCAACTTAATTAGGAATTAGAGAATAGTGAAAAGTGAAAAGTTGTACCTTTGCAAATGAAAACCAAAACGGATGGAGAAGACTGTACCATTGACAATGAAGGATATAGCACGGGAACTGGGTGTTTCTGTGGCAACAGTGTCTCGTGCCTTGAAGGATTCTCCGCGTATAAGTGAAGATCGCAGGAAAGTTATTCAAGTTTACGCGCGCGAACATAATTTCTATCCTAATGCTATTGGCGAGGCCTTGCGCCATAGCAGGATTATGCCTCAGAAGGTGATAGGAGTGATCGTGCCGGAGTTTACTCACTATTACTTCTCTTCCATTCTCACGGGAATAGAGGAGGCGGCGTTTGCCAGAGGATTCAATATAATGGTGGCTTTGAGTGATGAGAAATATGAGCGTGAGGTACGTATCTGCGAGAACTTCCATCGCAACAAGGTGTGTGGGGTGATCGTTTCTCAGGCAAAGGATACTCGTACCTATGATCATTATCAGAAACTTATCGATGCTGGCATACCTCTCGTGTTCTATGACCGCATCTGCACAGGTGTAAATGCCAGCAGGGTGGTGGTGGATGACTATATGGGCGCATATAATGCTGTGACTCACCTTATTGAGTCAGGCTGTAAGCGTATAGCATTCTATGGAGGGCCAATGCTGCTTGAGATTTCCAAGAACAGATATAACGGATATAAAGATGCTCTTCTGAAGCATGGGATGGCGGTAGACGAGTCTATAGTGAAGATATGTGATAACCGCAATGATGCAGAGATGGTCACTCCAGAGATCCTGGCCCTCGACCATCGGCCAGACGGATTCTTCGCAGTGAATGACGATACGGCTATAGGAATCCTCTATACCGTAAAGAGGGCAGGCTATAAGGTGCCTGATGACATATCAATATGTGGATTCACTAATGGCCAGCGAGCTATAGCCTGCGACCCGATGCTTACCACTGTGGAGCAGCGTGGAAAACTGGTGGGTGAAGAGGCTGCTGAAATACTTATGGACAAGGTGGAAGGACTCTCGCCTATAGAGAAAGTGGAGAAGAGAGTGGTAAGAACAAGACTTATTATTAGAGGTACAACAAAATAGATATTATATGAAGCAAAAACCTGACTTAAGTTTCTGGAAGTTATGGAATCTGAGTTTCGGATTTTTTGGGGTGCAAATAGCTTATGCACTTCAGTCGGCTAATATTTCTAGAATATTTGCCACCTTGGGTGCAGACCCTCACAATCTCAGTTATTTCTGGATACTTCCACCGTTAATGGGAATTCTTGTGCAACCGATTGTCGGAACACTGAGTGACAAGACGTGGACAAGGTTCGGACGAAGGATTCCGTATCTGTTTGTAGGAGCTGCGATTGCAGTTCTTGTTATGTGTCTTTTGCCTAACTCAGGATCGCTAGGACTCTCCATCAGTGCTGCCATGATTTTCGGACTTGTTGCATTGATGTTCCTCGATACGAGTATCAACATGGCCATGCAGCCTTTTAAGATGTTGGTGGGCGATATGGTCAATGAGAAACAGAAAGCGAAGGCATATTCCATTCAGTCGTTCCTCTGCAATGCTGGTAGCGTGATGGGCTATGTGTTCCCCTTTGTCTTCACTTTTATAGGTATCAGTAATGTCGCAGAAAAGGGCGTCGTGCCTGATTCTGTCATCTGGTCGTTCTATATAGGCGCTGCCATTCTGATCCTTTGTGTGATATATACCACATCAAAGGTTCGAGAGTGGAATCCTAAGGAGTATGCAGAGTACAATCCTGTATCTGAAGAGAAAGAAGACAGTGCTAACTGGATCACATTGTTGAGGAATGCTCCATCGACATTCTGGAAGGTGGGACTTGTGCAGTTCTTCAGTTGGGCTGCCATGCTATATATGTGGAACTATACTACAGGTGCCATTGCCGAGGTTGTATGGAACACTACCGACCCTGCCAGCGAGCCTTTCCAGGAGGCAGGCAACTGGGTGGGAATCCTCTTTGCAGTACAGGCTGTCGGTTCTGTCATATGGGCTGCGATACTGCCTCAGTTCAAGAATACCAAACTGGCTTACTCGCTGAGTCTGGTTATTGGGGCAGTTGGCTTTGCTCTTGTTCCGTATATCAGTAATCAATATCTTCAGTTCATACCATTCCTTATGATAGGATGTGCCTGGGCTGCGATGCTGGCAATGCCTTTCACGTTTGTTACCAATGCACTGCAGGGATATGGCCACATGGGGGCATATCTGGGTCTGTTCAACGGAACCATCTGCATTCCACAGATCGTGGCGGCTATATGTGGCGGTTCTATCCTCTCACTCGTTGGTCATCAGCAGTCGTCTATGATGATTGTCGCAGGAGTCAGCTTCCTCATCGCTTCAGCATGTGTGTTTGTGATAAATGACAAAAAGTAATGGAACAGAGCTTCTTTTTTGAGATCTGTGGTTGGGTGGCAAGTGTTACGATGATTTTGGGGTATCTGCCTCAGGCTATCTATACAATCCGTACACGTGACACTGACGGCATCGCGCTGCCTACATTCCTGATGATGGGTGTCGGTTCTATATTCTTTATGCTCCAGGGGATAACTCATCGGCCATCGCCGCTATGGGGCTTGTTTGTCACAAACCTGATCACGACTACGTGCTGTGTCATCATCTTTGGTATCAAGGTATATAACGATTATGTTAATAAGAAATAAAAAGTCAAACAGTCTATGAAATTACAGTTTAATATAGAGTACCAGACCACCTTTGGCGAGGAATTGGTTCTGACTATCCTCAATGCGGATAGAATAGATGGAAAATCAGAGCAGCATAAGTTGACTACTCTCGATGGTCTTCACTGGTCTTGCGAAATGAGCAAGTCGGTAAAGGAAAGTGCATTCATTGATTATTATTATAGTGTCTATCGTGGTGATGAAGAGTCGCGCCATGAGTGGTTGGTAGAGCCCCATCGTCTGGAGTTTGCTGCCATCAGAGGTGTCCGTTATATCATTTACGACCACTGGCTGGATATCCCTGAAGACAGTTATATGTATTCTTCAGCATTTACAGACTGCGTGTCAGCCCGAAAGCGTGAAATGAGCGAGCTGGAAGAGTATGGAAAGACGGTGCGCATAAAGGTTCGTGCTCCTCAGCTCCGTAGCAATGAGCGCCTGGCACTCATTGGTGGCGGTGAGGCATTGGGTAATTGGGAGGCTAAGCGCGCATTGTCAATGGTAGAGCATGAAAACAATGAATGGGTCATCAGTCTCAATGCAGAAAAACTATTTGGAACCTTTGAGTTTAAGTTTGTGGCCTTGGATGACAAGGTGGATGTGACGCCGCTTTGGGAGAATGGAATGAATCGCACTATTGTTCTTCCAGAAATGGAGTTAGGTGAGGTCGTGGTATATGAACTGCCCCAGGCTTATTTCCCTGTTTATCCTTGGAAGGGAGCAGGAACGGTGATACCAATCTTCTCATTGCGTAGCGAGGGAAGCTTCGGAGTGGGTGACTTTGGTGACCTTAAGATGATGATAGAGTGGTGTGACAAGACAAAGCAGCGTGTATTGCAGGTACTCCCTATAAACGATACAAATATCACGCATACTTGGCAGGACTCATATCCTTATAACTCTATCAGTATCTATGCCCTTCATCCACAATACACTGACTTCCGTCAGTTGCCCGCAATAAAGGATGAGGCAAAGCGCGAGGCCTTTGAGAAGTTGCGTAAGGAGCTGAATGCTCTTCCGCAGATAGATTATGAGAAGATGTTTGCTGCCAAGATGGACTATCTCCGTGAGATCTTTGCACAGGAGTGGACTGCTGTGCAGCGAAGGGAGAGCTATAAGAAATTCTTTGAGCAGAACAAGGAATGGCTCGTGCCATACGCAGCTTTCTGCTACTTCCGTGACCTCTATGGCACTGCGACATTCTCGGAATGGCCAAAGGAGGCAACGCTGCAGAGCACCCAGAAGAGCACATTCAAAGGAAAGAAGGAACTTCAGTTCTGGTATTTCGTGCAGTACAATCTTGATGCTCAGATGCGTAAAGCCCATGCCCATGCCCGTGCTCATCGGGTGATATTAAAGGGCGACATCCCCATTGGAATCTCCCGTGACGGAGTAGAGGCCTGGGTAGAACCAAAATACTTCAACCTCAACGGTCAGGCAGGTGCTCCGCCAGATGCATTCTCTGCCGACGGCCAGAACTGGGGCTTCCCCACATACAACTGGGATGCGATGCTGGCCGACGGTTGCTCCTGGTGGGTACGCCGTTTCAGGAAGATGGCAGAGTATTTCGATGCTTATCGTATCGACCACGTACTGGGATTCTTCCGCATCTGGGAGATTCCGATGCCGTATAAGTCAGGCCTCATGGGGCAGTTCTCTCCTGCTCTTGGTATGAGCCGTGAGGAAATAGAGGCTTATGGAGTAGCCTTCAATGAGGGCTTGTTCCTCGTTGACCATAAGCGCAATGACCGCTGGCACCCACGTATTGCCGTGCAGTATCAGGAAGCTTACCAGCAGCTCAGCGAAGAGCAGAAATTCTGTTTCAATCGCCTTTACAACGACTATTTTTACCGTCGTAACAATCAGTTCTGGTATACTGAGGCGATGAAGAAGTTGCCAAAGCTTACTCAGGCCACTCGTATGCTTGTATGTGCCGAAGACCTTGGAATGGTGCCTGACTGCGTGCCCTGGGTGATGAACGAACTTCGCATCCTGAGTCTTGAGATTCAGTCGATGCCAAAGGATCCGAGCACTCGTTTTGGAAAACTTTCCCACAACCCTTATCGCAGCGTAGATACGATATCTACTCACGATATGCCTACACTGAGACAGTGGTGGGATGAAGACGAGGAGCGTTCACAGGCTTATTTTAATACGACACTGCGTCGTGGAGGTGCTGCACCTCGCCCGTTGCCTGGATGGCTCGCAAAAGATATCGTCAGTCGTCACCTCACATCTCCTTCGATGCTGTGTCTGTTGTCTTTCCAGGACTGGATGAGTATCGATGAGAAACTTCGTCTGCCTGATGAGAATGCAGAACGGATAAATATACCTGCAAATCCACGCCACTATTGGCGCTATCGTATGCACCTCACTATTGAGCAGCTGATGCAGGCCGATGAGCTCAACGAAGAAATTGCAACATTAATTATACAGAGTGGAAGAAAATGAAAAGATTAAGCATATCACTATTGTGCATTGTGCATTGTGCATTGTGCATCGCAGGAGGCATCAAGTCACCTAATGGCAATATCGAGCTAAAGTTCTCGCTCGATGGCAATGGACGTCCTGTCTACGAGATGACCTATAAGGGCAAGGCAGTGGTCAAGCCTTCACACCTCGGTCTTGAGCTCGCAAAGGACAAACACGCATCGAAAGGCATGAAGGAGACCGATCTTATGGATGGCTTCGTCATAAAGGACGAAAAGACCTCTGCGCTGGATGAGACCTGGCAACCGGTATGGGGCGAGACCAAGGATATCCGCAACCACTATAATGAATATACTGCTGCATTGCTGCAGTCGGCTACAGGCCGCGAGATACTGATCCGTTTCCGTGTATATGACGATGGCATCGGATTCCGCTATGAGTTCCCTCAGCAGAAAGAACTCAACTATTTCCTCATAAAGGAAGAACGATCGGAATTTGCTATGGCTGGTGACCATAAGGCATGGTGGCTTCCTGGCGACTATGACACTCAGGAGCAAGAGACACAGGAGACCAGACTGTCGGAAATCCGTGAGCGCTTCAACAAGGCAGTCAACTGGGGGAACTCGTCTGTTGCAACATTCTCACCTACTGGTGTGCAGACTTCACTCCAGATGAAGACCGACGATGGCCTTTATATCAATATCCATGAAGCTGCATGTCTCGATTATGCGACAATGCATCTGGAACTGGTAGACTCAGAAACCAAGGCTCTTTCCACGAAACTGATGGGTAGCAGCAATGCCTATACACCAGCCCCCACGCCTTCATCATATCCTCTGCCTGCTCCTCTTACTTTTGTAAGCCATCTGACACCAGATGCAACAGGATTGAAGGGTGCGATGCAGACTCCTTGTGAGACTCCTTGGCGCACAGTGATGGTCAGCGATGATGCACGTGACATGCTGTCGTCGAATCTGATCCTGAACCTCAATGAGCCTTGCAAGCTCGAGGATACGTCATGGATCCATCCTACAAAATACTGTGGTGTATGGTGGGAGATGATAGTAGGCAAGAGCTCATGGAACTATACCGATGAGTTCCCCAGCATTAAACTGGACAATATCAACTGGAACAGTGTTAAGCCAAACGGGCGTCATGCCGCAAACAATGAGAAGGTTAAGCGCTATATCGACTTCGCAGCCAAGAACGGTCTCGATGAAGTTCTCGTAGAAGGATGGAATGTAGGATGGGAAGACTGGGCAAACATGTGGAAGCGCGATGTCTTCGACTTCGTCACTCCGTATCCTGATTTCGATATTAAGATGCTTAATGAATATGCTCACTCAAAAGGTGTGAAGATCCTGATGCATCATGAGACATCAAGTTCTACACAGAACTACGAGCGTCATCTTGAGAATGCCTTTACTTTGATGAACAAATACGGGTATGATGCTGTTAAGACTGGTTATGTGGGAGATATCATTCCCCGTGGAGACCATCATTACTCACAGTCGATGAACAATCACTATCTCCATGTGGTGAAAGAAGCAGCCAGGCATCATATCATGGTGAATGCTCATGAAGCCACTCGCCCCACAGGACTCTGCCGTACTTATCCTAACTTGGTAGGCAATGAGTCGGCACGGGGTACGGAGTATGAGGCTTTCGGTGGGTCACGGCCTGACCATACTTGTATCCTGCCATTCACTCGCCTGCAGGGTGGCCCGATGGACTATACACCAGGTATCTTTGTGACAAAACTCTCAGAATGGAGCAATAACACTTCTTGGGCTCGTATCACCATCGCCGGTTCTCTGGCTCTCTATCTTACGATGTATTCTCCTCTTCAGATGGCAGCTGATCTGCCGGAGAACTATGAGAAGTACGACGATGCCTTCCAGTTTATTCGTGATGTGGCGTGTGACTGGGACGACTCACGTTACCTTGAAGCAGAACCGGCAGACTATATTACCGTAGCCCGTAAGGCAAAAGGTACAGCCAATTGGTTCGTCGGTGGCAAATGTGATGAGAACGGACACACTGCAGTTGTAAAGCTCGATTTCCTTGAGAAGGGCCGTAAGTACGACTGTACCATCTATGCTGATGCAAAGGATGCTCATTATGAGACCAATCCTCAGGCATATACCATTACTAAGAAAGTTGTGAAAGCTGGTCAGACTCTGAAGATTCAGGAAGCCCCAGGCGGCGGTTTCGCTATTAGTCTTATTGCCAAATAAATAATTGTGCATTATGTATTGTGCATTATGTATTGTGTATTGTGCATTGTGCATTAAAAAAGATTATTATGAAAAGAATCCTGTTTTCAGTATTGATGACAATGAGTGTAGCATCCGTTCAGTCGCAAGACTTTCGCTTTGACGAGGTGTCTTATAGTCCAGAGGGTACAACCTTTAAACTCTTTGCGCCTGATGATGCCAAAAAGGTTACTATCCGGATTTACAATAGTGGGACGGAGAAGAAGACCGTTAAGACCATCAGGATGAACCGTACAGCCCGTGGCCCATGGACAGCAACCTTCAAGGGCAATCTGATGGGGAAATTCTATACCTTCGACATAGGAAAAGGTGAGACCCCTGGAGTCTTTGCCAAGGCGGTAGGTGTAAATGGTAAGCGTGGGGCTATCGTCGATATGAGGAAGACGGATCCGGAAGGCTGGGAGAATGACTCCAGGCCAGTACTCAAGTCACCAGCCGACTTGGTAGTCTATGAGATGCACCATCGTGACTTCTCCATTGCCCGTCCAGGTGCAAGATATCCTGGAAAGTTCCTGGCTCTCACTGAGCCATGGGCTATAGACTATCTGAAACAGCTTGGGGTAAACGCCATACATATATTGCCAAGCTACGACTATGGTTCCGTTGACGAGACAAGGCTCGATACTCCACAGTATAACTGGGGCTACGATCCTGTCAACTATAATGTTCCGGATGGCGGCTATTCCACTGACCCTTATAAGCCGGAGGTACGCATACGTGAGTTCAAGCAGATGGTTCAGGCTCTTCATAAAGCAGGTATACGTGTGATCCTTGACGTGGTATATAACCACACCTATGATATTGATCACTCAAATTTCCAGCTGACATATCCCGATTACTACTATAGGAAAATTGGGGAGAGTTACAGTAATGGCTCTGGATGTGGCAACGAGACAGCCTCTGAGCAGCCCATGATGCGGCGCTTCATGATAGAATCGGTGAAACACTGGATCAACGAGTACCATATTGACGGGTTCCGTTTCGATCTGATGGGAGTTCACGATATTGAGACAATGAACGAGATCCGCAAGGCTGTAGATGAGATTGACCCCACCATATTTATATATGGAGAAGGTTGGAGCGCTGGAGCATGTGCCTTCCCTACAGAAAAGCTTGGATTGAAGGCTAATATCCCGCAGATGCCACGTATTGCAGCCTTCTCCGATGAGATACGGGATGCGCTGCGAGGACCTTTCTCAGACGATAAGGAGTGCGGATGGCTTGGCGGACGGCCTGAAGAGGAGTCCCTGAAGTTCGGCATCGTGGGTGCTATTGCTCATCCACAGGTAGATATGACAAAGGTGAACTACAGTACACAGCCTTGGACTACAGAGCCAACTCAGATGATGTCGTATGTGTCATGTCATGATGATATGTGTCTTGTAGATCGTCTGAAGGCAAGTATTCCTAATATCACGGAAAAGGAGCTGATTCGTCTTGACATGCTTGCACAGACGGCTGTTTTTACCTCTCAGGGCGTGCCTTTCATCCTGTCTGGCGAAGAGCTGATGCGAACAAAGAAGGGAGTGCACAACTCCTTCGAGTCTCCTGACAGCATAAATCAGTTGGATTGGACAAACAAGGACAGGTATCCTCAGGTGTTCAAGTATTACCAGAATCTGATAGCACTTCGTAAGAATCATCCCGCATTCCGTCTTGGTGATGCACATCTGGTCAGGAAGCATCTGGAATTTATTGATGCCCCAAAGGGTGTCGTCGCCTTCCGTCTGAAAGACTATGCTGGTCGTGATGACTGGCGTAACATCATAGTCATCCTTAATGCAACGAAGACAGAGGAAGAAGTAACTGTTCCTTCAGGCGATTACACCGTCGTGTGTTGCGATGGTCAGATAAATGAGTTCGGACTTGGCAATATAAAAGGTGCCAAAGCTATTGTAGATCCACAGTCAGCTCTTATATTACATAATTGAGATATGAAAAGATTAGTTTTATTCGCCGTCATAATGGCAAATGTATTAACAATGAGTGCTGCTAAGAAAGTAGTTATCGACCGTATAGAGCCCACCGATTGGTATGTAGGCCTGAAGAATCCCCAGGTGCAGCTGATGGTATATGGCAAGGGGATACGCGACGTGGCCTCTGTGACAACCGACTATCCTGGTGTCACAATCGACAGCCTGGTACGTCTGGATTCACACAACTACCTTCTCATTTACATGAATCTAAAGGATGCCCAGCCTGGCATGATGACCCTCAAGTTTGGCAAGACAAAAGCTCAGTACCAGCTCAAGGCGCGTGAGATGAGCGGTGACAAGCGTATGGGATTCACCAATGCCGATGTGCTTTACATGCTGATGCCCGACCGCTTTGCCCAGGGGACTGGGCATAATCCTCAGATCAAGGGTATGCGGGCTTATACCGAGGATCGCTCGAAGCCTTCTCTCCGTCATGGTGGTGACCTTAACGGAATCCGAGAGCACCTCGACTACTTTAAGGAACTGGGAGTTACGGCCCTTTGGTTTACTCCTGTCCTCGAGAACGACTCCCCTGATCAGAAGAACGGTTTCTCTACCTATCATGGCTATGCTACCACGAACTATTATCGCGTAGATCCTCGTTTCGGTTCTAATGATGACTATCGAAAGCTTTGTGATGAGGCTCATGCCAAAGGTCTGAAGGTGGTCATGGATATGATATTCAATCATAGTGGATTTGAACATCCTTGGACTCAGGATATGCCGAGCAAGGACTGGCTTAACACTCCTGACTGGCTCGTAGAAAAGACATCAGGACGTGACCCGATGACAGGTTTTACCGCAAGCGAAGACGGCTCTGAGCCAGCAAAGAGTAAATACCTGCAGACGAGTTATAAACTTACCCCCGTAGTTGACCCATACGCATCGAAGTTTGACCTGAAGGAGACTGTCGAAGGGTGGTTCGTGCCTTCAATGCCTGACCTCAACCAGCATAACCCACATCTTATGCGTTATCTTATACAGAACAGTATCTGGTGGATTGAGACTGTTGGAATCGATGGAATACGTATGGATACCTATCCATACGCATACGCTGATGCTATGGCACAGTGGATGAAGGAGTTGGATGATGAGTATCCCAACTTCAATACTGTTGGTGAGACATGGGTAACAGAACCTGCCTATACTGCTGCATGGCAGAAGGACTCGAAACTCTCTGAGCGGAACACCTATCTGAAGACAGTTATGGACTTCTCTTTCTTTGATAAGCTGAATCAGGCAAAGAATGAGGAGACCGATGCCTGGTGGAACGGTCTTAATCGCTTGTATAACTCTTTCTGCTATGACTATCTGTATCCCAACCCATCGAGCGTGATGGCATTTATTGAGAATCATGATACAGACAGATTCCTGGGCAATGGTCAGGATACGCTTGCCCTGAAGCAGGCTCTTGCTCTTCTGCTTACAGTCAATCGTATTCCACAACTTTATTATGGTACGGAGGTCCTGATGAACGGCACGAAGGAAAAGACAGATGGCTATGTACGCAAGGATTTCCCTGGCGGATTTCCTGGTGATGATCATAATTGCTTCACTAAGGAAGGCCGTTCAAGATCAGAGCAGGCAATGTTTTCTTGGTTGAGTCGCCTGCTACACTGGCGCCAGAATAATAATGTCATCATAAAGGGAAAGCAGATACAGTTTATTCCTTATAACGGCATTTATGTCATAGCACGCCAGTATGGTGGTCGCACTGCTCTGACGGTTCTCAACGGCACTTCAAAGCCTGCTACCCTCGATGTGTCTCGCTATGCAGAAGTTATAGGTAATGCATCAAGGGTGAAAGATGTACTTACGGGCAGGTACTATGATCTCTCCAGGAATTTCGACCTGAGAGCCCGCCAGTCGTTGATATTGGAATACTGATAGGACTTATTGCATAAAAACGAACAACTCTTTGTAAATATTTGCGGGAGTTGTTTTTTTTTGTTATCTTTGCGGCGCAAATACAAATTACTAACAAAATGAGGAAAGTTCTAATTCTTATCATATTGCTGCTCAAGCTGAATGTTTATGTCATAGGGCAAAATGGTCATTTCTATACTTCAGAGAAGCTGTCGAGTAATCAGATTACAAATATCTGCCAGGATAAGGTCGGCTATATCTGGGTGGGAACTGAATATGGTCTGAACAAATATGACGGCTATCGATTTACTAACTATCTTCATGATGCTGCCCAGCCCACATCGATAAGTAGTAATATCATCTCGACCCTCTTTGTTGATTCTTATGGTAACCTGTGGGTGGGAACTCAGAAAGGATTAGATCTATACGACCCTGTCAATGACCACTTCGTGCATATCAAGCTCGAGGGTGCAAAGGGAGTACCTCGTGTAAACAACATCGTTCAGGAGAATGATGGTAATCTTCTTGTTGGAACGGCAGGATATGGATTGTTCCGGCTTAATATCACCAGCCATAAGTCTGAGAAATTAGAGGGTTATGCTATGGGTGATACCAATTATTTCAGCTATATCATGATTGATAGCGAAGGAGCTTTCTGGAAGTCGGGGCATGGAAGTAAGATTGTCAGGAGGGCTCCAAATGGCAAACTTACGGAGTTTGATTCACCTTATGGCACAGTCACAGGTTTTGTTGATTATGAGGATGGGGTGTTGATGGTTTGTATTCATGGCCTGTTATACTATCGTGACGGTCAGATGCATACAGACTATTTTGACCATAGTGCCGTCAGTGGCAAGGATCTCGTGTTCCGTACTGCAATAGTCGATCGTCGCGGGAATCTCTATGTGGGTACTATGGGCAACGGACTCTGTCTTGTGCCCAGGGGTGAGCGCCGTTTGAGGCGATATGAATATCAGAGTGCGTCGTTTGATTTGAATACCACTAATGTATGGGCGCTTTTCGAAGACAATCAGGACAATCTGTGGGTAGGCTGTCAGCGCCGCGGGCTGCTTCTTCTGCCGCAGCAGAAGCCTCAGTTCCAAAGTTGGAAGTTTGCTGATCTCCACATGAATGTCGGTGGCTCCCTGACATCGCTTTGTGACGGTGGAGACGGTTTGATCTGGTGTGCTGTTCAGAATAATGGTATTTACGGTATTGACAGCGCTGGTAGGCTGGTGGCTCATCCTTCCTCTCCTGAGGGCACGTATATCTTGTATCGCGACAAGAGAGGGAACTATTGGGTCGGTACCAATGGCTGTGTGTATGCCTATGATCCGTATACGGGGAACGCTCAGTTGAAAGTGTCTTTCAGCAATGGGTTTATCAATGCTATGACCGATGACGGGAAAGGCCGTCTTTTCTTCTCTCTCTTTGGTGAAGGATTCTGCTGCTATGATATCTCAACAGGGGAGATTCGTAGGTTTTCGATGCGTGATCCGGATGGTAATAATGGCCGCCTGCATAATGACTGGCTTCAGGCAATGTATGTCGATAGCAGGGGAAAGCTCTGGCTCTGCAGTGCCTCAGGGGTGAACTGCTATGACCCTGACGAGAATCACTTCCATCCTTATGGCTGGGAGGTGATACTCGACTATCATGCAACGCAATCTATCTGCGAGACGTCAGACAGGCATATATTATTTGGTACCGCTACAGGATTATATGTCTATGACCCCAAGAAGAAGGAGGCTGTTCCTTTCCCAGGGGCAGAAGTCCTGAGTAACAAGATTATCTGCGGCATTGTAGAGGATGAGTCTGGTGATCTGTGGTGCAGCACTACCGTTGGGATATGGCATTATCAGCGGCAGAAGAAGAGTTTCGTTAGCTATGTGCGGGGTAATGGTCTTGCAAGTCATGAGTATGCCAGTGGAGTGACGATGCACACGGCAGATGACAGGGTTTGGTTCGGCTTCAGTGATGGTATTACGTCATTCGACCCAGAGGCATTGCGCAATAATCGCTTCAAGCAGGGAGAGGTTCATCTTACAGGCTTTTTTATCGGAGGCAATGCCGTAAATGCAAGCACTCTGTCTGATGGCAAGCAGGTGGTAAACGGCTCTCCGTCAAAGGCTGACCGCTTTGAGGTGTCTTACATCGACAATACATTTACGATGGAATTCTCCACCCTCAACTTCTCTAATGCTGAGAGCATAAGCTATGAGTATCGCCTTAATGGAGCCTCCGACTGGACTCACACTTCTGACGGAAGCAATATTGTATCGTTCCATCATCTCCAGCCCGGATCGTATGTCATCGAGGTAAGGGCTATGGAGAATGGGGTGTATACAGAGCCAGAGGTATACCATATCATAGTACGGGCTCCTTGGTATCAGTCCTCTCTCGCGTACATTATTTATATATTAGCTCTTATGGCCATTGCAGGATTCGTGGCATGGAGCTACCGTAAAAGGGCACATCGCCAGCTTGACGAGGATAAGATGAAGTTCCTCATCAATGCCACTCACGATATCCGTTCGCCGTTGACACTTATAATGAGTCCTTTGCATAAACTTATGAAGCGTGATCTCGACAGCGACGTGATGGAGGAGCTGAAGACCATAGAACATAATGCCAGCCGTGTACAGAATCTTGTAAACCAGATACTTGACATCCGTAAGATTGACAAGCAGCAGATGAAGTTGCATTGCCAGGAGACAGATGTCGTACAGTATGTAGGCAATGTCCTCAAGTCGTATGTATATACTGCAAAGGAGAGGGGTATCAATTTTAAATATACTCCAGAGGTTGACAAACTGAATGTTTGGCTTGACCGTAACGGACTGGATAAGGTCCTGGACAATCTGCTCTCTAACGCCTTTAAGTATACTTACGACAATGGTGAGATAACAGTACGTGTGTCTCAGCCTGACGGTGATACTGCAGAGTTGCAGGTTATCGACAATGGCATGGGCATAAAGGGCGATGTCCAGAAATTATTCGACCGTTTCTATCAGGGAGCTAATTCGCGATCGATGCATATTGAGGGTACCGGTATCGGTTTGAACCTCTGTAAGATGATTGTCTCCATGCATCACGGTACTATAGAGGCAGCCAACCGTCAGGATGCTCAGGGCAGCATCTTCACCGTCCGACTGCCATTGGGGAAGAGCCATTTCTCTAAGGAAGAGCTGTTCCAGGAGGAAGAGGTGGAGAACAAGAGTCACCGCAAGGCACAGTCGAGCTACAGGATATTGGTTGTAGATGATGATGTAGAGATTGGCAATTATATTATTCAGGAACTGGGAGGCTATTACTATATCACGGCTGTCACCAATGGTCGCGATGCCTTGCACAAACTTCTTGAAGGTGTTGATACCGACAAGCAGTTCGATCTTGTGGTCAGCGACGTAATGATGCCAGAGATGGACGGCTTCACCCTGCTACGTATGATAAAGACCAATATGAACATCAGCCATATCCCTGTCGTGATGCTTACTTCAAAGGCAGATGTTGCCAATCGCCTTGAGGGATTGGAGAAAGGGGCTGACGCATATCTGGCAAAACCGTTTGATATGGATGAACTACACATGGTAATCAATAATCTCATCAATAAAAATCTGCGTCTAAAGGGGAAATACTCAGGTTCGCAGCAGCAGAAAGACAAGGTGGAGGATAAGGTCGTCAAGGGAAATGATGAGATACTCATGGAGCGGATTATGAAGGTCATCAACGATCATCTGTCCGATAGTGACTTCAATGTTGAGATGCTTACTTCCGAAGTCGGTATCAGCCGTGCTCAGTTGCATCGTAAGATGAAGGACATGACAGGATTGCCGATAAGTGAATTTATAAGGAACATCCGTCTCGAACAGGCTGTGAGACTTTTGAAAGAGCAGAAAGTGAATGTGACGCAGGTGGCGTATGCCGTTGGATTCAGCAATCTTGCGCATTTCTCTACTGTCTTCAGAAAGCAGTTCGGTGTTTCACCTACAGAGTTTATTGAGCAGAAAACAAGGTCTGATACAAATTGAAAAGCTTAAGAAACATACGCTAAATTGGTGAATAATAAAAGAATGTATCTTTGCAGCAGATTTTTCTAAACATTATACAATTATTCACTAATTAAACCAAAAGTATGAGTTTTAAAGCTAAGAAAACAGCCCTGTTTGTTGGATTGTGCTTCTTGAGTATGATCTCTGCACAACAGGCTTCGGCAGCTACCGAATCGGTAGCTTCCGTACAGCAAACGAAGCAGGCTACTGGTCATGTGGCAGATTCTCAGGGTCCGCTGATCGGTGCCACCGTTTTGGAGAAGGGTACTACTAACGGTACAATAACCGATTTTGATGGTAACTTCTCACTTAATGTAAAGCCGGGCGCTACGCTCGTAATTTCTTATGTGGGATATGTCTCACAGGAAGTCAAGGCTGGCGATAACATTCGCGTAAGCCTTAAGGAAGACGGTCACTTAGTTAATGAGGTGGTGGTTATCGGTTATGGTACCCAGCGCCGTGAAGCCGTTACAGGTTCTGTAGCCAACATCGGTGGCGAGAAGCTGAATCAGGTTGCTGCCACTAACGCTGCTCAGGCTCTGCAGGGACGTGTGGCTGGTGTGCTTATGACACAGACATCGTCAAAGCCAGGCGAGGAGATGCAGATACGTATCCGTGGTCAGCGCTCTCTGAGTGCTTCTAACGACCCGCTGATAGTACTCGATGGTATCCCGTTCATGGGACAGCTCTCTGATATCAATCCTACCGACATCAAGTCGATGGATATCCTGAAAGATGCATCTGCAACTGCCATCTACGGTTCTCGTGGTGCCAACGGTGTCATCATCATCACCACAGTGAAAGGTGCTCAGGGTACTCCTGCAAAGGTTAGCTATAATGGATATGTAAGCTTCAAGAAGGTGTTCCACAAGTATCCTATGATGGACGGACCTACATTCGCAAAGTTCCGTCAGTATGCTGGTAAGTATCAGAACTCACTTGATGAGAGTGACAATACCAATACCGACTGGCAGGATCTTTACTATCAGACTGGTGTAAGTCACAACCATGATGTAAGTATTGCTGGTGGTACCAATGGTGGTAGCTATAGCTTTGGTGCCGGTTACTATCACGATGAGTCTGTAGTGCCTACTGAGGGTTATGACCGTATCTCTATTCGCGGTAACTTCGACCAGAAGGTTGGCGACTGGTTCCGCTTCGGTCTGAGCACAAACAACAGCTACCGCAAGAATCAGGGTGTCAACGATATGTATGGCGTACTGAGCAAGAGCCCTCTGGCAAGCCCTTACGACGAGAATGGAAACATTAAGCGCTATATTTCGCTCCCTGCCGATGATCAGAGCGTTGTGACAAAGGAAACTGTTGAGCGTGATAAGGATGTATGGCTGAATGAGACCAAGGGTATCGGTACTTACAATACACTGTTTGCAGAGCTGAAGTGCCCATGGATCGAGGGCTTGAGCTATCGTATCAATGTCGGTCTGAACTTCCGTTCTTCAAAAGGCGGTAACTTCACTGGTACAGGTGTAAATAATAAGGATGCAAATGCCGTAAACGGCGGAGGTATCTCTGAGAACCAGACACGTAACTGGGCTGTTGAGAACCTGCTCACTTACGACCGTACTTTCGCTGAGAAGCACAACCTGAATGTTGTTGCCATGTATTCTGCAGAGCAGACAGTCTATGAGTCAACAGGTGCCAGCGTTCAGAATATTCCTGCTGACTATTTCCAGTATTTCGCACTCGACAAGGCAGTAGGTCAGGTGAACCTTAATAACTACAACTATTGGAAGAGTGGTCTGGTATCTTGGATGGGTCGTGTGATGTACTCTTATGATAATAAGTACATGATTTCTGCAGCCCTACGTTCTGACGCTTCTTCACGTCTGGCAAAGGGCCATCAGTGGCACACATATCCTGCTGTCAGTGCAGGTTGGAACATTGCACGTGAGGAGTTCATGGAGAGCACTAAGACGTGGCTCGACAACCTGAAACTGCGTATCGGATATGGTGAGACTTCAAACCAGTCTATCAATCCATATTCTACGCTTGGTGGTCTCGCTGTTCGTAACTATAACTTCGGTGACACCTACAAGGCAGGTTACTATGTAAATGCTCTGCCTAACCCAGAACTGGGATGGGAGTATTCTAAGACTTGGAACTTCGGTCTCGACTTCTCACTGTTCAACGGACGCCTCTCTGGATCGTTCGAGTACTACACTCAGAAGACTAACGATATCCTGCTCGACGTTTCTCTGCCTTCTACCTCTGGTGTAAGCAGCTATGTTGGTAACATCGGTAACACAGAGAACAAGGGTTGGGAACTCACTCTTAACGGTATCATCATTGACAATAAGAACGGCTGGAACTGGGAGGCTGGTATCAACCTCTATCAGAACCGCAACAAGCTGACTAAGCTGACGGGTGCTCTCGATGAGAATGGCGATCCTGTGCCTGATAAGGCCAACCGCTGGTTCATCGGCTATCCTATCGACGTGATCTATGACTATAAGTATATCGGTCTGTGGCAGGCTGGCGAGGAAGAGCAGATGAAGGTGCTCGAGCCAGGTGGAAATGTAGGTATGATTAAGGTTGCTCATGACAGAGCTCTCGACGCAAACGGCAATCCTACCCGTCAGATTGGTGAGGACGACCGCGAGGTAATGAGCATGGAGCCAGACCTCATTGGCGGTTTCAACACTACAGTTGGCTATAAAGGCTTTGACCTTACTGTAATCGGTGCATTCCAGATTGGTGGTAAGCTGATTAGTGCCATCCACTCTGCCAATGGTTACCTGAACATGCTGACTGGTCGTCGCGGACAGCTTGACGTTGACTACTGGACCGAGCAGAACACAGGTGCCAAGTATCCGAAGCCAGGTGGTATCCAGAGCGGTGATAACCCCAAGTACGGTTCTACCCTCGGTTACTTCAATGCCGGCTACCTGAAGTTCCGTGCCATCACTCTCGGCTACAACTTTGACAACCTGAAGGCTATCAAGGACCTCGGCATCAGCCGTCTGCGCCTCTACGCTACAGTTCAGAACCCATTCGTACTCTTCTCTCCATTCAACAACGAGAGCGGACTTGACCCAGAGACCAACTCTTTCGCAACCCAGAACACTGCTGTCGGTATCGATGGTTACACTGGCAAGCACAAGATGCCAATCGTAGGTTACAATACACCTGCTACCCGCAACTTCATCTTTGGTCTTAACGTGACGTTTTAATTAGGTATTAGAAATTAGATATTAGAAATTATGATTACTAAAAGTATCAAATATATTCTCGCTGCGGGTCTTGTTTGCTGTGGTATCTCTACAACAATGACATCCTGCTCTGACGTGCTCGACGAGCAGCCTCGCAGCCAGTTCGACCCGACGTTCTTCACTACGAAAGCGGGTATTGAGGGTGGTCTTACATCACTTTATGCTCACCTGCGCTATTTCTATGGCAATGGTTACTATCTGAACAGTCTGGAGACAGGAACTGACGAGTATACATATGCTCAGTCTGCCGACGGTAACTTCAAGGATGCCGACCTTTCTGGTGTTGGTTCTATGAATCCTAACAACAGTATTGCAGGCGGATGCTGGGGAACAGCTTTTGCCAATATCAATACCGCCAGTGGTATCATCGAGAACGGTGCTGAGGCTGGAATGGATGCTTCGCTGCTCGCTGAGGCTTATTTCTTCCGCGGATTCGACTATTTCATCCTGGTACAGACCTACGGTGGTGTGCCCCTCGACCTGGGTGCTGGTGAACTGAAGTTCAACACCTCTACAGTTCGTACTTCTGTACGTAACACTGTTCCTGAGGTCTATGCAGCTATCTTCTCTGACCTTGAGAAGGCTGTTGCCGACCTGCCGGAGAATCCACGTCTCACAGGTACTGCTACAAAGAACCTGGCTCGATTGTATCTCTCTAAGGCTTATCTGACTTACGCTTGGTGGCTGGAGAATCCTAACAACATCCCTACATATCCAGAGACACAGCGTAACAGCAGTGAGGCTCAGAGCTATTTCCAGAAGGCTTATGATACAGCTATGCAGGCCATTAACAATCCTGGCCCATACAAACTGCAGCCTACATTCTACGATGTAAACGTGGCTACTAACGACCGTAACTCTGAGATCATGCTCTATGCTGATCACGATGAGGACGAGAAGTTCGGTAACGGCGGTGCAGGCTACGGATGGGGTAGCGGCGGTTCTCCTGAGAACTTCGCTTACTGGATGGAGACCTGGAACTACACCGAGATGATAGCAAAGGCTGCTTCGGGTGCAACCATCAACCCAATTCAGCGTGAGGCTGTTCAGGCTCTCGGTCGTCCTTGGACCCGTATGGCTCCTATTGCTGATAACTTCATGGAAGGCGGTGTATGGGAAGATGCTGTAAAGGCTATCGACTCTCGTTACGATGCTACATTCACACTGCGCTATCATACCAACTGGCAGAAATCAGGAAATACCGAGCCTTATGTGTTCGGTGCCAACGGCATGCAGGTAGGTCCTAATGAGGTTTACTTCAGCTGGGTTCCAGAGAGCGAGGACAGCAAGATCAACTATACTGGTGCTGACGGTAAGCTTGGCTTCGGTGAGATGGCAGGACGTGCTGACTTTGTAGTGGCTGTCAATCACATCAGCCGTAAGAAGTACCCCATCAACTGGAAGCTCGGTATCTATCGTACTGATAACAATGGCGGTCTTGGTTCAAAGGTTAATGGCGGTAGCCCACGTCCTTGGAACGTTGCCAAGTTCTCTGAGTTCTATCTCATCGGTGCCGAGGCTGCTGTTAAGCTGAACAAGCAGGCCGAGGCAAAGACTCTGGTGAACGTGCTTCGTGCCCGTGCCGGTAAGCAGACATTCTCTCAGAACGACAATGTGGCTGTTTCTGTTGACCACAGTGCTGAGATGCTGGCAGCTACTCCCGACGTGATTACTATCGACTACATCCTCGATGAGCGCAGCCGTGAGTTCTGGGGCGAGGGATATCGCTGGTTCGACCTCGTTCGTACTCAGAAGTGGGGCGAGCGTGCCTCTACCTATCGCATAGCAGGCGATGGCTATACTGATAAGGATCTTAAGACTTATACCCGTGAGATCCCTGCCGGCTACTATATCCGCCCGATTCCTCAGGCACAGCTCGACGGTCTGATTATGTCGACTGAGGAGAAGGCTAACTACCAGAACCCAGCGTATAGGTAATGCACAATTCATAATGCATAATGCAAAATTGATTAGTTAGATAATAAGAAGTCTCTTCCTGCGCCAGTCACTTCGTGATGATAGTGGCTGGCGTTTTTTAAAAACAAAAACCAAAGCGATATGAAACGTATTTCCTTCTTCATAATCTCCCTTCTGCTGAGTGTCAGTATCTTCGCAGCAGAGCAGTTCGTGACGTTCCTGCCATCAGCCGCTGCCATATCGATAAGTAAGGCTGGCATATCTTTCGACAATCGCGAACATAGTTGTGTGCAATTGGCTATCGCCAGCCTGAAACAGGACTTTGAGCGCGTGACGGGTAAGGCTGCTGATGCTGGCGATGGTATTCTGATAGGTACCGTAGGCTCTAATAAGCAGATTGACCAGTGGGTTAAGAAGGGCATTCTTCGTGATCTGAAGGGCAGGACGGAGAAATACGTCATCAAAACAATAGACGGTCAGCTCGTGATTGCAGGAAGCGACAAGCGGGGAACAGTCTTCGGCATCTATGAGCTCTCCCGTCAGATGGGTGTGTCGCCTTGGTACTATTGGGCTGATGTGCCTGTGGTAAGACATGAGAATATATATGTAAGGCCTGGCGAATATACCGATGGCGAGCCTAATGTGCGTTATCGTGGTATCTTCCTCAATGACGAGGCTCCCTGTCTCACGTCGTGGGTGAAGAACACCTTCGGCACAAATTATGGCGACCACCGCTTTTATGCAAAGGTCTTTGAACTCATTCTCCGCCTTAAGGGTAATTTCCTTTGGCCTGCTATGTGGAACTGGGCTTTCTATGCTGACGACCCAGAGAACCTGAAGACTGCCGATGCCATGGGAGTGATTATTGGAACATCCCACCATGAGCCTATGGCCCGCAATCATCAGGAGTATGCCCGTAATCGTAAGGAGTGGGGAGCATGGAACTATCAGAAGAACAAGGAGAACCTCGACCGCTTCTTCCGTGAGGGCATAGAGCGGATGAAAGGCACCGACGACATCGTGACCATCGGTATGCGTGGCGACGGTGACGAGGCGATGAGCGAGGATGCTGATACCCGCCTGCTGCAGACTATCGTTGACAACCAACGCAAGATTATAAAGGAGGTGACTGGCAAGCCAGCCAGCAAGACCCCCCAGGTGTGGGCGCTGTATAAAGAGGTGCTCGACTATTATGACAAAGGCATGCGAGTGCCCGACGATGTGCTGATATTACTATGTGACGACAACTGGGGCAATCTCCGTCGTGTGCCTAATGCTCAGGAACGCAAGCACCCTGGCGGCTGGGGACTGTACTATCACGTCGACTATGTAGGTGCCCCGCGCAACTCTAAGTGGCTCAATGTCACTCCTACACAAAACATGTGGGAGCAGCTCACTCTCGCTGCTGACAATGGCTTGGACCGTATGTGGATACTCAACGTGGGCGACCTTAAGCCAATGGAATATCCCATCACGATGTTTATGGATATGGCCTGGAATCCTCGTGAGTTCGGGGCTGGCAATATCACAGACCACACGCTACGTTTCTGCAAGGAGTTCTTCGGACCTGACCAGGCCTCTGAGGCGGCACGCATACTGAATCTTTGCTGCAAGTATGCTGGCCGTTCTACTGCCGAGATGCTTGATGCCTCGACATACAACGTAGAGACAGGCGAGTGGCAACGGGTGTCTGATGACTATATGCGACTTGAAACAGAGGCCCTGCGACAGTTTATCACCCTTAAGCCCGAGTATCGCGATGCATATCAGCAGATCATCCTCTTCCCTGTGCAGGCGATGGCAAACATCTATCAGATGTACTATGCCCACGCTATGAACCTCAAGCTGGCTTCGGAGAACAATCCCGATGCCAATATCTGGGCAGGGCGTGTGCGTGAGGCGTTCGTGCGCGACTCACTGCTCTGTGCAGCCTATAATCACGACATCGCAGGGGGTAAGTGGAACGGTATGATGATCCAGAAACATATCGGTTATCGTATCTGGAATGATGATTTCCCTGCGGACCGCATGCCGAGAGTAAGGACTGTGGCTGAGGGCAATGGAGGCTATGTCTTCGAGTCACGGAACGGTTACGTGTCGATGGAAGCTGAGCACTATTTCGAGGCTAAGGCCGGGGGAAAGGCTCAGTGGACCGTAATACCGTTTATGGGACGTACTCGCAGTGCTATGACCCTCATGCCATATACGGAGCCTGCTGATGGGAACCTGACGTATAAGTTTGCACTGAATGACAAGACTGACTCTGTGAAGATACATGTCATCGTCAAGTCTACACTCGACTATCTCAACAAGGGAGGGCTTACTTATACCGTATCTCTCGACGGAGGTCAGCCACAGCGCATCAACTTCAACAGTCGGTTGAACGAGGCTAAGGAGAATATCTATAACATCTTCTATCCTACAGTGGCCCGTCGCGTCGTTGAGTCTGTTGTAAGCCTGCCTGTTTCCGGTTCTGTTGGCGAGCATGTACTGACCCTCAGCCCCGACGACCCGGCAATCCTCTTCGAGAAGATAGTAGTAGATGCCGGTGGCTATAAGCCACAGTTCCTCTTCGGGCAGGAATCGCCCTGCAGGCGGAGGTAATGATTCCCACAGCCCCTGCCCTAATTATGCAGAATGCACAATGCATAAAGAGCATTGTGCATTCTTTATTATATCAGCAGTTTCACTCGGAAGCCGCGCTTTGTGGGTTCCTCTATCACCTGACGACACTGCGAGGAGAGTTCGTTTCGCCAGTTGTCGTCCAGCGGTGTGTCGGTCATCTGCTCCACCATGAAGTCGAGGGCGGTGACGAGCGACTGCTCGCTGTGGGTGATGCGCACGGTGATGGGACGGTATGATGCCATCACACCGTTGAGCATCCTGTCCGTGAGCCGGTGTGCTGTCTCCTCCTTCTCAGCGATGCCGTATTTGCGGCAGAAGGCGCTGATGGCGGAGTGCATGCCGAGGAAGTCGAAGTCGGGACCGCCAATCTCGAACACCTCCTTGCGGATACGCTGTATGAAGGCCTTGGTGGCACTGTGTATGGGAGCGTCGAAGATCTGTTCGGGCGAACCGTCTTCGTGGATGTAGCCGTCGTACATGAAGAAGAGACGCGTAGAGACATCGTGGGCGAATTTCATCTCGTGGGTGACGATGAGCATTGTCATGCCCTCCTGGGCCAACTGGCGGATGACGCTGAGCACCTCGCCCACCATCGTCGGGTCGAGGGCTGATGTGGGTTCGTCGAAGAGGATGACCTCAGGCTTCATGGCCAGGGCACGGGCGATGGCCACGCGCTGTTTCTGACCGCCAGAGAGACTTGACGGGTAGACATCGGCTTTCTCGGCCAGTCCCACTTTGCGCAGCAGAGCCAGTCCCTCCTTGCGAGCTTCAGCCTCTGGCTGGTGGAGCAGTTGGCAGGGTGCGAAGATGACATTCTCCAGCACGGTCTTGTGCTCGAAGAGGTTGAACGACTGGAACACCATACCCATCTTCTGGCGTAGCTTGTTGACGGGATACCCCTTGGCGAGGATTTCCTCTCCTTCAACGACGATGCTGCCATCAGTAGGCTGCTCCAATAGGTTGAGGCAGCGCAGGAAGGTGCTTTTGCCCGTGCCTGAAGGACCTATGATGGAGATGACCTCACCGCGATGCACATCAGTATTGATGTCACGCAGCACGTCGAACGTGCCAAAGCTCTTCTTCAGGTGGGAAATGCGGATGAGCGGACTGTCACTGTCAAGAGGCGAGGGATGAGAGGTGATCTGAGAGGGGTGGGCGGTGAGCTGTGAGCGGCGGATGAAGAACCATGCTCCACTACATATTATTATGATAAGGAATATCACATACCACCAAGAGAAACTGTTTCCCTCACTCGCTTGGAGCGATTCTGTTTGGGCTCCTGTTAGTATTCCAGCCTCCCCTTTGCGTGTGATCAGCAGAATGTGCGACTCTACATAGCCATCTGAGAAGAGCACCTGTTTTTGTCGCTCCTCGGTGACGCTGATAGCTCCCATGGCAATGTCTGCCTTACCCGTTTGCACGGCTGGGATCTGTGCAGCGAAGTCCATCACGAGGTATTCCAGCCTGTAGTTTCGTCGGTTGGCCCACTCTGTCAGCAGGGCGGGCTCCAGGCCGGAGAGTTTTCCTGCGTTGATGAAGTTGAATGGTGGCATAGCCGGATAGGTGGCCACACGCAGGGTGCGCCCAGTACCTCGCTGTTCGGGTACGGCCATGGCTGAAGGGTCTACTGACTGCTGCCAGCGGTCGTATATCTTCTGGTAGGTGCTGTCGCTGCGTATCTCGGCCAGGAACTGGTTGAAGTCCTGCTGCAGGTCGGTGTTGTCCTTCTTGAAGATGGCTCCGATTGGAATAGACTCCAGTCCTGCACCCACAGAGTCCACCTTGTCGGATATCTCCCTGTTGAAATTCAGCGTCAGACTCTCACTGCCTACCACATCCAGTTTGCCATTGTCTAAAGCCGCCAGCACATCGGCTTGTGAGGTCATGCGCATGATGTTGGCATCTGGAGCCATGCTGGTGACCGCGATGTCCTGTATGCTCCCGATGATTACACCTACGTTCTTGCCTTTAAGTGCCTTGAAGATAGGTGGAATTTCTGTATCGGCAACGGTCTTTGCAGGCTCCTGTGACGACTGATAGCCAGCCATCCCCATCAATAGCAGCAGCACCGCTGCCACTGCGGCCTTCGCACGCTGGCGGTTTACCAGCGACTGCAGCAGCAGCCCGATGAGCCATGCTGCGACGAAGTAGATGATGGCTGTTATGATGAGGGGAAAGAAGGCGTCGAATGTCCGTGAGCGTATCAGGTCGGAGGCTCTCGTCATATCAGCTACGGCGATGTAGCCCACGATGCTCGTGCCCTTCAGCAGACTGATTATCTCACCTTGATAGACGGGCATCACAGCCTTGATCACCTGTGGCAGTACCACACGTAAGAATGTCTGCCGTTTGGTGAAGCCTAAGGCCAGTCCTGCCTCTGTCTGTCCACGGTCGATGCCCTGGATGGTGGTGCGCAGCATCTCACTGATGTAGGCTGCAGTATTCATGGCAAAGGTGACGATAGCTACCACGATACCCGTTGTGTCGAGTGGTGCCATCACCACATAGTACATCAACATTAGCAGCACCAGTACCGGCATGCCTCGCATCAGGTCGATATACACCTTGGCAGTCTGTCGCAGCCATGCCCTACGGCTCATGCGCATCCAGCACACGAGTCCTCCTAAGAGTGTGCCAAGAATGGCTGCGAAGAGTGTGATGATGAGTGTCACCTGAAGACCGTTGAGGATCATCATATAGCGATCCTCCACAATCAGGTTGTTGTAAAAGCTCTCCGTCAGCGAGGTCCAGACAGTCGTTGCTACAATCTTTTCCACTATGTTATTCTATTAATCTTAATTACTTTAAATTAAGCCTTTACCATTCTCTTACTTCAGCGGTATCTCAGGATGCTGCACAGCCAGGGGCAGGTCTTTCTGTGAGAGGTAGAACATATATAGGATGACGGGCTTGTCTCCTCTGTTCTCACCGTGATGGATGGTGTTCACCATCTCCACGACGGCCTCGCCCTCATGCACAGTTTTCTCCTTTCCGTCCTGTCCGATGATGGTCAGTTCGCCCTGCACAAGTATACCGTAGTTCATCACGGGATGATGGTGCCAGCCAAGCTTCTGTCCAGCGGGGAATACATATTTCACGGCCACCAGTTCGGGGCGGCCCTGCAGGTAGTCGGGCAGTTCCACACCGTCCCAGCTCTGTGAGGTTCGGATCAGTTCGGTTGATACTACTTGCTGCACGGAATTATCCTCCTGTGCTTTCGCTTCCTTACATGATGTCAAGCCAAATGATATGCCACTGATTAAGATGGTGGCGGCGAGCATCCAGTTCTTGTTCTGTTTCATTGTCTCTGTTTTTTTAAGATACGTATATAATTATGGGTGCAAAGTTACGAAAAAAGTCTGTAACGAAAGACAGATTTTCGAAGATTAACGCAGAATGACCGTGAAATGAAGGCAAGACGGGGAATAATGAGGAATTGAGGGACGGAGGGAAAATGCAACTTGATGCAGAATGGTGCAAGAGTTAGGTCAAGGGTAAGGAGAAGGATGGGATTGTTCCTATCATGGGCAGGATTACCATCAACGGTACAAAGTGCCAGTTTTCATGCAAGCACAGCATACCACTGGCTATGTGGGACGTGAAGGGCCGCTCGAACTTGTTCGCTTTGCCCCTGCAAAGAACTGTGCCAAGGGACGCAGCAAGGAGGCGTTGCAGATTAACCGTGACCTCGACAATATCAAGGCGCAAATCATCAAGCATTACCAGCATCTGTGTGACCGTGAGGCATTTGTAACGGCTGAGATGGTACGCCGCTCGGCGCTTGCGACGCTTTGCTTGCAAAGAACTCCTATCAGGGATTCGGCAGCGAGTATGAGACCCTGCTGAATGCCTTCGACAAGGACATTGCCAGTCTGAAGAAACGTGTTGGCAAAGATAGAGTTACAAGTACGCTGTGGGCTATGCAACGCTCTCGTAATGATGTTGCAGAATTTTCAAGGCTTCACAACTAAAGCGTGGAATGACTTTTGCAAAGATGGATGCAATCATCAGAAGAAATGCGGAGAAGGCGCAGCGAGTGAAAACAAATGTACGATTACAGTCAACGCATTACGAGTTGCCAAAACAAGATGCTGCCCCAGAGCCACAGAAACATCTAGAATCGTCTATTTCTATTCCCTCACTGGGCATATTCGATACCAACAATCCCGTCTATGACCCTGCTGAAGAAGAATTCAGAAGGAGAATGCAGCGCAAGAAAAAGAGAAGTGGTCCTAAATTATAAAGGATTATTTTAGTTCCTTTTAAGCAAAACCTAATGCTTTTCTTCATTTAATTAGGTAATATCAATTATTTTGTGTATATTTGCGCTCAAATACTGAACATCGTATGGCAAATAATGAAAAAATAGAGGCATTAAACCGTTTGAAGGTAGTCCTCGTAGAAAAAGGAAAGACCAGCCGATGGCTGGCAGAGCAGTTGGGGAAAACTGAGCATACCATTTCCAGATGGTGCCAAAATAAGACTCAACCCTCTATTGCACAATTAAACGAAATTGCAAGAGTTTTAATGATAGATGTCAGGTCATTAATAAATCCGAGTCAAGACAAATACAATGAGCAGTAAATTCTTTAATAACAATTCTGGCAATACGCTATTTTGAAGGTCAATAAGAAATGAATAACAAGTAGAATAATAACGATTATGGAACTATTAAAAGATAAATTATTTAATGGCATCTCTTTTGAGATAATCAAAGAGGAATATAAAGAGGGTTATTCTTCTCCGTTTAAATTGCTTCTTCGTGTAACAAACTTCAATGACCATAAGAAAAAAATTAAGGTCAAACTTGACTATATTTCTGTAAAATATGGATTAAAGAAAGTTTGGGCTCCACAAGAGTTTATACCAGACAATACTTTTTTTGATTTTGATTTTTCTTATGAAGAGATTACCCATGCGTATGATGGTGATAGAATAGAATTAGAAGTAAATGAAGGCAAATTTGCTACTTTAAGATTAATTAGAGAACGTGGGCAATGGTGGATAGTGGAATCTAAAGAAAGAAGTACTTACAAGAGGAATTTAAAAAGCAAAATCGAACATTTTGAAGCAATTGAAGAGCAATTTGGCATTACTCTTCAAAACTTCTCTGTTAAGGTGGAAGATGAGAATTCTTTGGACTTGTTTTGCGAAGTATTATCTTTAGACGGAAAAGTTGAAAAAAGCAGCTTTACTATTGAGGCCGCCATATATGATTCAGATAATGATATTGTATATCATACAAGCTTACACTCTAGCGATTTTAAAGGCTTTGAAGTCTATCATTTTGGGACCATAAGGCTTGATATTACTGTTGACGAGATAAGTAAAATTAGAGTCTATCCGATACAATGAACAAAGATATATCAGGATTGAGAGAGTCTCTTATTGCTGAAGCAAAGAGTTCTCCTATGCTTTTGTCTGACCTTGCAGGACTGGAAGCATACGTGTCTGAGAGTTACAATAGTCGTTCGTTTATTGAACTTTTGCAGAATGCAGATGATGCCAATGCAACTAAGTTTTACGTTAAGCGTTTTGGTGATTATTTGTTCGTAGCCAATAATGGTCGTCCGTTTAATATAAAGGATTTAGAAAGCCTTTGCCGTAGTGCATCATCCAACAAAGTAAGAGGAACAACAATTGGTTATAGAGGTATAGGTTTCAAATCAGTAGTTAGTTTTGCAAAAGAGATTCACTTGATAAGTGGCAACTTTCAGATTACATTCTCAAAAGAGTTGTCAAAACGAATTGTTCCACAGGCTAATAAAGTGCCTTTGATAAGAATTCCTCACGAATTGGATAAGTCCATAAGGATTGAATTGGCTGGAGAAATAAAAGAGATACAAGATGAAGGGTTTAATACCATCTTCATTTTCTCCGATGTATTGGCTAATCAAATAGATGAAGAGTACACTTCATTTGCTAATACAACATTACTATTTTTGAATAGCATTCAGGTTATTAAGATCCACTTAAGTAAAAAAGTAACTGCAAATATTGCCGTAATTGAGGAAAACGAAAAAGGGCGCATCTTAAGAGTGTCAGCAACAGATGCAATATCTAATTGGTTTGTATGTTCAAATTCCACATGCAGTATAGCATTCTCTATGAATAAAGACAAGGTCCAGAGACTACCCAAGAACGAGGCTATTATCCATGCTTTTCTCCCAACGGAAGATAGTTGCGGGTTAGGTGTTGTAGTAAATGGCGATTTTAGTACAGATCCTTCTCGTAGACATCTTATCATGGACGAGACAACTATAAATGTTATATCGAATCTTGCTCGACTCTATGCATCTTTGCTAAAATATGCTTTAGCAAATAAAGACAGGAATATGGTTGATGCATTGATGCCATATTTTGATCTCAAACTGATTCAATTGATGAAACAATCATTTGAAAGAGAATTTGGAAAAAGGGTTAAAGATGCTTTTGGCAAGGAACTTTCAAACATAAAACTAGCTCCTTCATGGTTGAATGCAGAAGATTTCGCCAAAATTATGGAAGCTTCGAACTTATCATTTATAGCTCCAGAATGTAGTGAAGTCATAGGATTGAACGATCTCTTGAAATATTTAGGGAATAAGCCTGAAGATGTTGATTCATTATTAAAGAAAGTTAGTAAAGCAGAGATTTCTGTGTTGGGATATGCTCAAATAATGGCAGCTGGAATAAAAGGGGCTTTGATGAATCATAGGTTCTCTTCTTTAACCACCATACCGTTAATTCTATCGAATGGCAGATTATGCTCTCTAAAAGAAATAAATGATGACGAAGAAGAAATAGATGAGAGCTACGTTCAATTACTGCTAGACAGTGGCGTCTCTGAGAATGACATTTCCCAGTTCTTCAAGAAAATGGGATTATCCAAGATAAATGAAGTACAATTCTCTGATGACGACGATGATGATTATACTTTTAATGATGAGGATGATGAAGACGAGGATAATTATGGTAATAAGGAATCATATAATCCCACAAGTGTTTCCCAGTGGTTTAACGATGCAGAATCTTCTTCTAAGCAAGCCGTAAATAATGACGGTATCCAAAAATGGAGAAGTGCTGAAGAAAACACCTTGGTAGCATTGAATGCAAACGGATTCAGGCTTAAGGACGTAAGTAAGCAAAATCTTGGATTTGACCTTGAAGGAAGTGACCCAAACGGAAAAAATATTTATATAGAAGTAAAATCAATCGATTATGTTGGGCAAAAGTTCAGAATGACAAACAACGAATTTGCCGCAGCACAATATAAGCCAGGCAACTACTACCTTGCTCTTGTATATCAAAACAAAGATTCCTTCGAGATAAGCTTGATTAAAGATCCTGTTAATCGACTTAATCTGACTAGACAAGTTGTACAATGGGTTTGGGAGTGTTCCGATTATGAGTATAAGCCGATGAAGTTTAAATTGTAGAAACTATCTCTATGCTGAAAGACCTTCCTATTTGCAATCACATCTACGATTTTGTCTATGATGAATCCTCATTGTTGATTCAGAAATTCCAATCACACGAGAAGAATGTGAACAATCCAAATGATAATTGTGTATGAAATGGTTACAGAATAAATGGATTATCGCTTTGCTTTTCATTAGCTTAGCATGTGTTATTGCGAATGGTATAGTTTTATATCAATATCGTTCCGTCTTTAACGGTAATATTTCTCAAGAGCTAAATGACTGGAATCTTTTTATAGTAATTTTCAATGGGGTAATTACAACAGTATTAGCTGTAGTAAATATTTGTGCTATCATTAAGATAAATTCGACCTTAGATGATAATAGTGAAAATAGGCACATTAATAATTTGCTTTTTGAAGCTCAAACGATTTTAGCAAAGATGCGGTTGGATGACTACAATGTTGTCAAAGAGCTAATTAATGATATAAAAATGTCTGTTTTTAAAAGGCATATGTCTGCTGAAAAAATAGAGAGTCTCAAAAAGAAGTTGATGGAAATAGATAGTTCTTCTTTTCTATACAAGAATCAGAATTTACATGATGAACCTTTTTTGCGACCAATAACGAAGAGACTTGTTGTGCAAATAGACAATTTTATTCACAAGATAAAGGATAGTGAAGTTGTGGATGAAAAAGAAGAAGAAGAGCTTTTACACAACTTATCTTCATTTCAGAGTATTATGGAGTTTTATGTTGTTTCCCAATTGGTGCGTGGCAGCAAGGTTCAGCGGTATATTTCAGAACATCAGGATGAAACAGATAGTACAATATCATGCATCTATGATTTTGCAAAGGAAGTAAATAACAAAATGGAAGATATGAACTGAAATAAAGTATAAATATTTGAATATATGAAAACAAAACTCTCTATTATTTTATCAATCATATCGATTGTGGGTGTTTTATCAATATGTGGATTGTGGCTATTCGGAGCAATGAAACTGTCTGTTGTTTCATTAGATACTTTTATTGGAGTCATTGTAGCCCTATTAGCAGTTATCTTCACAATAATAATTGGATGGCAAATCATAAATACAATTGAGATACGAAATTGGATGAACCAATTAGAGCAAAGGCAGAACGTTCTTGTAGAAAATGAAAGGAGGTTGGCCGAAAATGATCAGCTCCATACATTAGAAGCTTACAATCTACATGCGGCAATTTGCCAGGCTGATGCGGATTCTTATAAAGATAAAGGTCAATATATAGAAGCTTTTACCTTTTATCATGTTGCCTTGTGCTATTCAATCCTCTCAGGAACGCCTAACCAAT
>DGTJ01000027.1 GCA_002393725.1 Prevotella sp. UBA4339
CCTACGAAAGTGTCGCTGTAGGATGAGCTGTCGCCACAACCGAAGAGGGCGATGGTCTTGCCGCCAAGGTCAGCACTCTGGAGGGTCTTCAGACCGTCGTACCAGTCGTCTTGCATCTCGCCTGCACCCCAGGTAGAGGTACCGATGATGAGATTCTTGTTGGCTGCTACGATGTCGGCAGTGAGGTCTTGCACGTTAACAGTCTCGCAGCCAAGTTTCGAGGCGATCTTCTCTGCGATCGCCTCGCAGGTTCCTGTTGAGGAACCATAGATTACAATTGTCGTGTTCATTTAAATGTCTTTATCTGTGATTAATTTTTGTTGATACAGTTCTCTTTGCACTTGCGCTGGCAATACCTCTGGCACTGAGCGCAGATGTCGTAACCGAGCATTGCACCGAGGATGAAGTCTTCCTCTGGAGTCAGCTGGTTTAGCGGTCGGGTAACGATGAGCCTGATGGCGTCGAGGCACTCCCGCCTGCCGAAGTAAACGTTCAGGTTCTGCCGGCCAGCAGGCTGCAGCACGTAGGGGATGCCCTGACTCTCATGTCGCTCTACAGCCTGTTTGCCGTACTTCTTATTGCACGTGAACAATACCATCTGGCGTACACCTTTGTTAAGCTCGTAGATATGGTTCATCAGCACCTTTATTTCAATTGGTATCGTTGTTATCGTTCTCATCTGTTTACCGTTTTATTTCGGTTGCAAAGGTAAGGAGAATTGCTGAAGTGTGCAATACCTAAAAACGAGTATTCTTGATAAACATAGCCTGCGGGATTGCAAAAAAAGACGCCTATAGGTAGCTCAATCCTGTTACTACTATTGTCTTTGCGTGGCTCGTACTCTCAGAGCGCGTCACGATATATTTCCTCATAGGCACTGCCCTTATCCTTGTCGGATTGTATCTCACAGACAGAAAGAGGCGTGACTGAAGCCCTGGGACCGCGTTGAATCCGGATCTATCTTATCAGGCTGTCCATCAGATAGACTATAGCGCAGCAGATGACAGCAACGGGGAAGAGCCCCATCCTGTACCAGGCTGCAATGATGCCCACAATCAAGGCTACAGTGCCGGAGACAGGCGATATGGTGGTCTCGATGATGCTGGGAAAAGTCATGACGGCCAGAGTGACGTAAGGCACATAATAGAGGAAACTACGCAGGAAGCGGTTGCTGATTTGCCCCTTGATGAGTATCATCGGCAATACACGAATCAGGTTCGTGGTGATGATTCCGAGGAGGATGCAGACGATGATGCTATACTTATCCATTAGCCTCCTCCTTCACGTCAATAGGTTTCCACCAGGCAGCAACAGCTGAAATCACAATGGTCAGCACAATCGTCCTCGTTCCGCTGCTCCAACCGCTCACCAACGGAGCAATGCTACATGCTCCGCTGAGCACAAAACTGGCAATGACGGCATATAGCACATAGCGGTCATTACGAGCAGGGGGCATGATGATGGCGAGGAACATTCCATAGAGGGCTACGCTGAGGGCAGCTACGATGTTCGTAGGCAGCATGCCTCCTGCCAATATGCCGGCAGCACAACCCGAAGCCCAGAGCAGGGTGGAGATGAGTGCAGCAGAATAGGTGTAGGCGGGAGGACAGTAGCCTTTATGGGCGATGGATATGCCGAAGACCTCGTCGGTGACGCAACATGCCATCAACACTCGATGCACCCACGACGTGCCTGGGGCAATCTTCTGAGAGAGGGCTGCACTCATCAGCATGTATCGCAGATTGGTCACAAGGCACATGGCGACAATCTCCACGTATGCAGCCTGAGCAGCAACAAGTGTGTAGACACCATATTCACCAGCCGATGCACGAGTGAAGAAACTGCTTACGAATCCGATGGCAGCAGTCAGTCCTGCTTGTTTGGCAATTATGCCAAGCGAGAATGCAACGGCAAAGTAGCCCATAGCAATGGGTATGCCGTCACGAAACCCCTGAATAATATCACCTCGTCGCATAGCTTGAATCATGCTGCCATTTGTTGATTTGAAAAAATATCGTGCAAAATTACACTTTTCAGTCGAAACTGCCAAAGAAATCGTCAACAATCCTCTTTTCACACTCGAATAGAGGCACTTTCCGACTCGAATAGTGGCACTATTCACCTTGATTTATGGCACTATTCACTCAGAATACAGATACGCTTTGTGCTATTAAAAAAAGTTAAAGATTTAGAGGCGTCCCAACTTTTGGGACGCCTTTAATGTATCTTTGCACCGCTATGCTGACAGAAAAGACAATGGAAAAGCTGCGAGTGCTCGCAGAGTCGGCGAAGTACGATGTGTCGTGCTCGTCGAGCGGAACAGTGCGCAGCGGCAAGAAGGGGATGGTTGGCTCCACCGTAGGCGGTGTAGGCATCTGCCACTCCTTTGCCGACGACGGGCGATGCATCTCACTGCTGAAGGTGATGCTCACCAATCACTGCATGTATGACTGCGCCTACTGCATCAATCGTCGCTCGAACGATATCAAGCGTGCCACGCTCTCAGTATCCGAGCTGGAGGAAATCACGATGGAGTTCTATAGGCGCAACTATATTGAAGGCCTGTTCCTCTCGAGCGGTGTCGTGCGCAATCCTGACTACACGATGGAGCGACTGGCAGCCATCGCACGCGACTTGAGGACAGTACACCGCTTCAATGGATATATCCACCTGAAGAGCATTCCCGGCTGTTCGCAGGAACTGCTCAACGAGGCAGGGCGCTATGCCGACCGCATGAGCGTGAACATAGAGATACCAAAGGAGGAATCGCTGAAGCTGCTGGCACCGGAGAAGAGTCACAAGAGCGTGTTCCAACCCATGCGACTCATCCAGCAGGGAGTGCTGGAGAACAAGGAGGAACGCAAGAAATATCGTCACGCACCGCGCTTCGTGCCTGCAGGACAGTCGACGCAGATGATTGTGGGAGCTACGAAAGAGACCGACCGCGATATCCTCACTATGTCGTCGATGCTCTACGGCCAGCCTACGATGCGACGAGTGTATTATTCGGGATATGTCAGCGTGAACACCTACGACCAGCGTTTGCCCATTCTCAAGCAGCCCCCGTTAGTGCGCGAAAACCGACTCTATCAGGCTGACTGGCTGCTACGATTCTATCACTTCAAGGTGGAAGAGATAGTAGACGACCTTCATACCAACCTCGATTTGGAGGTCGACCCCAAGCTGGCATGGGCGCTAAGACATCCGGAGGCTTTCCCCGTGGACATCAATACTGCTGACTATGAGCAGCTGCTGCGAGTGCCGGGGCTGGGCACGAAGTCGGCTTGGCTGATAGTCAACTCGCGTCGATTCAACCGCCTGACATCGTACGACCTCAAGAAGATGGGCGTAGTGATGAAGAAGGCGAAGTACTTTATCACCTGCCACGAACTGACCGATGGCTACTCTGTGCCAATCGTAGGTATCAACGAACTGCGCCCGGAGCGTCTGCGCCCCCTGTTGATATCCAAGGCACAGCAGAAGAGGGCAGCAGAAGAGATGCAACTCAAACTCGACTTCGAGTGATAATAGCAACCATGGATTTTGACGGATTAGTATGACTGTATATGTGTTTGACGGAACGATGGACGGGCTGCTGACAGCAGTCTTCGATGCCTTCGCCATGAAGGAACGCCCCGAGACAGTACTGACCGAAGGGGATGCCTTGCCGCTGTTCTGCGAGCGGACATATATCGTGCATGCTGATGAGGAGAAGGCCAGAAGGGTGTGGGCTGGACTGGAGAAGCATCTGTCGCGCGAGGCCATGAAGCTGATATCCGTCAGTTGGCTGTCAGAGCTGCCCGAACTTAACGGCCATTTGTTCAGATATATATGTAAGGTGTTTACCGCACCGCATACAGGGGCGGGGAATACCCCCGGGATAGAAAGAAACTTTGCCGATCCCGACGTGCTGGCCGTCACCAACATCGCCAGACGAGTGCTGCACGAACAGCTGCGCATGAAGCAGTTCATACGTTTCCAGAAGGCTAAGGACGGCACATATCTCGCTGTCGTCAGTCCCGACCACAATGTCCTTCCACTGATTATCGATCATTTTCAGGATCGGTTTAACGACCAGACCTGGCTTATCTACGACGCCAAGCGTCACTACGGCTATCACTACGACGGGCATCAGGTGATACGCATTACCTTCGAAAACGAACAGGCAGTCCCGTTCAACTTGTCTAATGGAAAACTCGACGAGTCCGTTATCAGCAGCGATGACCAGTTGCTACAAGACCTCTGGCGCACTTACTTCAAGGCCATCTGCATCCGTGAGCGTCTGAATCCTCGGAAGCAGCTCAACGACATGCCCCGTCGCTACTGGAAATACATGACGGAGAAGAACCGATAAAAATTATAGACATTTGGGGTATGAGATATACTAAGCAGACTATGACCCTCGCTGAGCAGATAAGGACGCTGCAGAGGCGAGGGCTTACTATTATGTGCCATCTATAACATCGAGGCTCGCTACCCAGAAGACAAAGAAGCACTTTACAATACGCTCACTCCGCAGGCCTGCCAAGAAATGATTGACGA
>DGTJ01000062.1 GCA_002393725.1 Prevotella sp. UBA4339
GAGCAATAGTGTCCTTGACACGCATAGGATTGTCGCCCTTCAACCAGGCAGCTACGATGCGGTTCTCTGCCTGAGCAGCCAGTATCTGTTGTGATATGCTGCCAGCCTTCTGATAGAAACTACGGAAAGTGGCATTCACGTCATCACTACAGTTACGTTCAAATCCAAAGGGCGAGTAGCCGATAGCCCCCTTTGCTCCTATAGCGTAGGCAGCATTGGCAGCGCCGTTCTGCCCGGAGCGTGACTCTGGGATGAAGACGGGATTGCCTGAGCGTGCGTAGAGTCGGAGGATCTCTGGGAAATCGTTTAGGTAGATGTCGGGCGAGAGGATGTCGATTTGTGGTGCGGCAGCACGCCAGATGTCGTGGTTCTGAGCCTGGGGACCACCCGAAGGATAATTGCCGGGGCGAGTATCCTCGGGCTGCACGATCCAGGCATTGACGAAGGTGGGCAGAGCATATTCCTTCTTTCCTGCTGCCGTGATGTACCCCATATATGTGGCATAGTGCCAGGCCATGAATATCTCTGCAGCGCGGTCGTTAGCACCGAACACTTCCTCCCATGTGCCTTCTGTCTTGCAGCCGTTCTGTTCCCACGCCCTGAGGGTCTCTGGCAGCAGCGACTCCTTGTGGGCAGTCAGCCACTCGGTGAGGACTACCGGTACTTTGCCTTTGAAGGCTTTTTCAGCCAACGGGCTATAGTCACGGGGATGACCATGCAGACCCACCTCGTTCTCCATCTGTATCATCACAACAGTCTGTTGCCGGGCATCAGCCTCTTTAAGATGACGCATAAAGGCTGCGAATGCCTTTGCATCAGCTTTACATGTCTCATCGCCCAGAGTTGAAAGTATGGGCAGCGGCTTGCCCTCGGGAGTCTGTGCCAGAGGGAAGCGCTTGGTATCACGCTTCACCCACGTCGGGGTATAGCTGGTAATACCGTTCTTCCATGAGCCAAACCACAAGAGAGCCAGTTTCATCTGATTGGCACGGGCATCAGCCAGGAGATTGTCTACAACGGTAAAGTCGAACTGCCCTTCCACTGGTTCGGTCTGTTCCCAGGAGACGACGGCGAGTACGGTATTAACGCCACTCTCCTTCAGTTTCTGCCAGTGCGGTGCCAGGTACTCACGACTGGAAGAGGTGGAGTTGCCAAGTTCACAACCCAACACAAGCCAAGGCTTTCCCTCGACTATAAGTTGAGTAACGTTACCACGCTTCTCTAAATGCGGGGGAGCAACAGAAGAATTATTCTCTTTATTCTTCTGGCAACCGCTTACCATTATTATAATAGCCAGAATAGCTAATAATGACTTCTTCATGTCTTTACTAGTTTAGAATCTGATTTTACCGTCGTAGTTGAATATTGGCTGATCCGTTGGAACCTCATTTTCATAGAACCATACGGCAGAGTCGTTCATCTTAGGATGCTGGCTCTTAAGGAGGTTGAGCATCTCAGCACCAGCCCAGAGGACAGGCCCATATCCATGAGCAGCCATCACGTGGACAGGGCGATAAGCATAGAATGAAGGATCGAAGCCCATGCCAGTACCCACACAGACATTCTCGACCTGTCCCTTGGCATTGACAGAAGCCTCAACGGCATGCCATGCCAGCTGAACCACCGGTCCGTAGACTTTTGCATCTACCCAGCCCTTATTGATGGCATGGGCAAAGCAATAGGCATATATCGCAGTGGCAGAAGCCTCAAGATAGGTGTCATTACGGTCGAGCAGCTGATGCCAGTATCCGTCATGATGCTGTAATGCAGCAAGGCCCTTCAGGTGAGAGCGCAACAACTTAAGTATCTCAGCACGCTTGGGATGACTCTCCGGCAGTACATCGAGAACCTCGCACATAGTGAGAATGGCCCAGCCGTTGGCCCTGCCCCAATGGAAGGCCGGATGCTCCTCCATTATCTCTACCCATCCGTGACGGAACAGGTTCTTCTCAGGTACCCACATACGCTCAGCAAACTGCAACACCTGGCGGGCTGCCTCGTCGAAATACTTCGCATCTCCTGTATACTTACCCATATATGCAACTGTTGGCACTCCCATAAACATATCATCGAGCCAGACAGTATTATACTGTGGGCGGAGACGGGCAAAAGTACCGTCAGCAAGACGATACTCCTTATTCATGATATAGTCGACGTAATTACTGATACGCTCATCAACAAGCTGGCGAAGACCCTTATCGGCATCCTTGAAAACCGACCCCATAGCCTTGATCATCGAACAGCAAACAGCTCCTGCATCATCAAGGGCATGAGGGTCAATCACACGACGCACATTTCCGTCAATGTGCTTGTTCTTCTCATATATATCCTTAAAATATGGTGCCATCTCCGCCAGGAGCCTATGGCGTTTGTATACATAGTCCTTATAAGCCTCGTCGCCTGTGGCCTCATAGGCAGCCAGGACGCCAGAATAAGTAACTCCCCACTCATAGCTTGTAAGACGGAATCCCCCCTGCTTAAGCTGAGTATCGGCATCAATATCCTTCATACGCACCACTTCCTTGCCAGTACGCTTATTGACGAGTACTGCAGGTGTCTCTGCATCAATATATTTAAGCACACGATCCATAGTCTGCTTGACGCCTGCAGCAGTTGACACGCCATAGCCGACCTTATACTCTGGCTTCATAAGGTGAAGCGGAGTGTTGTTATCGTTAATAGGTTGCTGAGCGAACACTAAAGATAAATTACAAAGTACAAATGAAAAAGAAATTGCAAAACGTTTCATAAACATTACACTATTATTTTAAGAAAGGATTAACTGTATTATCAGGACCGAGGTAGAAGCCCGGCTCAGAAGGCTGGTTATAGCCAACGTTCTGTGCTGCTGTAGAAAGACGGTAAGGGATATCCTCCATCAAGCAATTGATACGATACTCTGTCGGTATAGGCGACACGAAGATACGCAGTTCACTGCTGTCGAAAGTACGTGCGATGACCTCTTCACGCCAGTCACCCAATATATCGGCAGATAGGCATGGATTAGACTTGGAGCCATTGTTGAATTTCACATCCGGGAACTTGACAATATCAACGATGGACTTGTTTACCCAGTCATATTTAGACACCGTCTCGCGGTCGAGCAGTTCACGGAGCAGGTCACCGTCCCACCATATCCCGAAGTTGATAGACAGATGACGCCCTTTCATCATGAGATGCTGCTGATGCTGGGGATCGTCAGGATCACGGGCATCATTTAGGATTTCACCTTTGATGTTTCTTATTCCGTGACTATCTGAGCTCCACATCTCAAGGCCAGGATTTGTAGGATCGACATCAGCAGCCATAGCACGGCCGACATCGCTCTTCGAAGGAATCTGGAATATCACCTCTCCCGTGCGGGCATTACGGAAGTCACTGCCATCCTTACGGTTCTCATGGCAGTCCCACACCTGCAGCTCGGTGGTTGTAGGGTCAAAAGCCATCAGATGGATGGCATCGCCATGTCCCATACCGGTATTGTAGAGTCCCCTGCCATCATTGTCAACAGCCATAGAGCCATAGGTTATCTCGTCGCATCCGTCACCATCCACGTCGGCTACGCGAAGGTTGTGATTTCCCTGTCCAGCATAGCTGCTTTGAGGTTTTCCGTCCTTACCCATGCCTTCATCATCGGTATCAAATACCCAATGCTGCTTAAGCTGCTTACCATCCCAGTCCCACGCGGCAATGACAGTGCGCGTATAGTAGCCCCTGCAGAATATTGCTGATGCGTGCTTGCCATCGAGATATCCCACTGCTGCCAGCATACGGTCAGACCGATTGGCATAGCTGTCACCCCAGGCACTGACGTCGCCTCGTCCGGGAACATACGGTTTTGTGTCCATCGCCTCACCAGTGAGACCATTAAACACAGTCAGATATTCATTACCTGTAAGAATACGACCAGTCATTGGTCTGCCAGACTTATTGTATTTGCCCCACTCTTGTCGAGGATCCGGATCCTGGGTGCCAGGTGCTGGACGATGGCGATAGTCGGCTTTGCTGTCACCTATCACCTTCCCCACCCCGTCACGGGTACCGTCGGATGTCTTAACAATAAGCTCGGCACACCCGTCTCCGTCGAGGTCATAAAAGATAAAAGGTACATAATGGGCACCGCTCCGGATATTTATTCCCATATCCACCCTCCAGAGCAATGTGCCATCAAGGCGGTAGCAATCAAAGAGCGTAGAGCCAGTAAACCCATCATGGGCATTGTCGTGGGCATTTGTCGGATCCCACTTGAGGAGGATTTCATATTGTCCATCACCATCGACGTCAGCCACAGAGGCATCATTGGCAGAATAAGAGTATGTACGTCCATCGGGGGTTGTACCCTCAGATGGCTTCTGTAACTTTACGGGCAGATAACCGTCAGGAGCATCGGCACGTAATGTGTATTTGCCGTTTTTACCACCTCCACGAATCTCATAGACAGCATCTCTTATGAGTGGTTGCTCATCAACGAAGAAAGTGCCACCCTTACATAGCGGAGACGCATTCAGTTTCTGACCGTCACGATACACATCGAAGGATTCTCCGACAGCATCGGATGTCAATGTACGCCAACTGACGATTACCTTCTCGCCACTTCGTATAGCCACGACACCGCGATTAAGCTTTTCGCGATTAATAGTCTTCATGTCATAACGAGGCTGAGACACTACTGATGATAACGGGCAGATGACAAAGGACAAACCTAAAGAAAATTTTAGCAGAGTTTGTTTCATATAAGTAAGTTTATTTGTTAGTTTGGGTACAAAATTAATAAAAATATCACTAATAAGATATGACTATCATACGAAAAGAAGAAAAATTGTTCGGAAATTTGACGTTTATTCAAAAAATAATGCTTAAATTTGCAGCGATTAACAAACTAGCCACAATGAAGTACAGACTAAGAGACTTAATATGCCTGTTAGCCATCAGCAGTATTGCTACGGCTCAGGACAGATTCCCGCTTGCCGGTGAGCAATCCAAGATGGAGCGTCTTACCAACAGTCGACATATCAGTTCTGCCGATGGACTGCCAAGCAATCAGGTATTCGACATGACCCAAGATGCCGACGGATATATCTGGATGGCGGCAGCTAACGGATTGTCTCGCTACGACGGATATCACTTCTACAACATATTTAATCTAGGACCTGCAGAAGACCCCATCCAAGGCGCAGTGGGGTATGTATTTCCCGATGATGACAAGCGCCACCTGTGGATACGTACGTCCACATACGTATTCTGCTGCTATGACCTCCGCACAGGCTCCTTTATTGACTTTACCGGGCGCAAGGACTATGCCCGTACCTATCGACGCTTTATCCAGGGCAAGCAGAGTGTACTTTGGATGTTCGATGACGAGTCGGGAGTGCGCCGTGTAAAAGGCGACAACAAAGGAGGCATAAGTTGTATTGACTATAGGAAAGAAAACGGCAACCTGCCTTCAAACAGTGTAAGCGACGCTTTTGAGGATGAGAAAGGGCAGCTATGGGCAATAACCACTGACGGTATAACAGTCATCAATGGAGAAGGTAATGCACGCACTATCTGCAAGGGCACATATTTCCTCCGTGGCATCAAGATAGGTCATCAGGTGATGGCACTAACAAAATCCGGGGATATTTGCATCTACAGTGAAGACGGTAAAGAACTGCGCCGCACTCCCAACACAACCGGCATCAAGAGTCTGGGTGTCGTCAGTGCCAGTTTTGAATGGCACGGAATGTGGATGATAATGACTACAGGGCCTACACTGATGGTATCGCCCAAAGACGGTAAAGCCACAATCACAGAACAGTATCATGTACATGGTGGTGCAATTATGGAGGGGCTCAGAGATGACAAGAACTATTTCATAAGCAACAGCAAAGGCAAACTGTATGTATTTCCAGAAGATGGTGACATGAGGGTCCTTGACCTTATGGAAGGTGTGGAATCCACCGTAGAGCGTTTCCGCCGCTATAACATAGAGAAAGGCGAAGACGACCTTTATTACATCGCAAGCTATGGAAACGGACTCTTTGTATACAACATACAGGAAGACCGTCTGCAGCATTATTCCGCCACATCACCATGGGCCATTGTGGGCAACAGCTACTTAAACAACATCCTCATAGACCGCAGTGGATGTATCTGGCTAAGCGAGGAGTCAACCGGCCTTACTTGCATCTTGCCTCCCGACAAGACCAATGCTGAATATTTCTACCCACGCCCCGAGAAGAAGGGAGACTGGAGTAATTTCGTGCGGATGGTGTTTTACAATGGCAACAGTGTTCTGCTGAGTACCAGAGACAATCACCTTTACGAACTTCACCCTGGCACATGGAACCATTCTGCACCAATAACCCTCCCAGCCACGCCATACGCATTCTTCAAGGACAGCAAAGGGCATGAGTGGATGGGCACACGAGGCGGAGGTCTGTATCTCGACCGAAAGCAGATAGAGTTTCCTTCAACCCAAATATACGATATTCTCGAAGACACGTCAGGTCGCCTCTGGATTTCGACATGGGGTGACGGCCTGTTTGTCGTAAGGCTTAAAGACGACAGCACTATCGAGTACACACAACTGATGAAACGGTCATATAACGAGAGTTGCCTGCATAGCATCAGGGCTGACAAGAACCATCAGCTATGGATAGCCTCAAACAATGGAATATACAATGTAGATATGCGGAAGAAGGATCTCAGTGACGCAGACTTCAGAATGCATAACATCCAGAACGGCGAGTTCCCATTCGATGAAATCTCATGTATCATGCCCGATTCAGAAGGTAATATCTGGGCAGGCGGCAGAGGCGGAGGAGTGCAGAAATGCCGATATGATAACGGTAAGTTCACTATCGAGCGTGGATATACCACTCATGACGGACTCACCACCAACAATGTCATCTCAATAACCTCAGACCGTCAGGGAAATATCTGGGCAGGCACAGACAACGGACTTACCTGTATCCGCAAGGATCACAAGGTGAACTCCTATCAGTTCGGGCACACACTGGAAAGCAATATCTACTCAGAGAACAGTACTGCCATGCTGCCCGACGGGAGAATGCTCTTCGGTACTGCCTACGGCATGATGATACTACAGCCAGAACTCCTCACGGAGAACAATCAGGAGAAAGCCGACAAGCCCATAATCACAATGGTAAGCATAAATGGTGAAGACCGGTACATGTCGAGTTCAGAAAAAAGGCTGGAACTCAGTCACGACCAAAACTCTATTGAGCTGGAATTCTCCAATCTTGACTATGCCGGTATCGCTTCTACCCAGTACAGATACTTTATGGAAGGCCTGGAGCACGACTGGCGCCAGTTGACAAGTGACAACAGTGCCCGTTACAATGGTCTGCCACCAGGAAAGTATATCTTCCACCTAAGCTCGCTTAACAAGAACAATCAATGGAGCGAGCCGTGCATATATACTATTATCATCCACCAACCATGGTACAACACATGGTGGGCATGGCTCATCTACCTATCGATCATAGGCATTATCGCCTGGCATTTCTACAGAGCATGGCGCAGGAACTTCGAGTTACACCAGCAGATACGTGTGGAAAAAGAGCTGACCACTTTCCGTCTGAACTTCTTCACACATATCGCCCATGAGTTCCGTACGCCCCTTGCTATTATATCAGGTGCTGCCGACAAGCTAACCCAAAAGGGCAACGACCAGCAGGTGTCGCGTTCAGCAGTACAGACAGTACGCCGTGGAACCCTCAGACTGTCAAAACTGGTAAACCAACTGATGGAATTTCGCCGTATCAATACAGGTAACCAGCGACTTGGTGTTATGCAGGCAGACATCATAAAGCTTGCCCGCACTACAAGTGACGAATTCCGCGAGTTGGTGTCACGAAAAGAACAGAATCTGACATTCACACCTTTCGCCCATCAGCATCAGATGGTGTTCGATCCTCATCTGCTGGAAATGATACTCTACAATCTGCTAAGCAATGCAGTGAAGTATACGCCTCATGGAGGGGATATCAGTCTTAAGATAAAGAAAGACGATGAAGCAGACAAGATTTTACTTATAGTAGAAGACAGCGGGCCTGGTATCAGTCCGAATCAGATACCACAACTCTTTAAGCCCTTCATGCACGGCTACGTATCACAGGGAGGAATGGGCATCGGACTCTACACAGCATACCAGTCGGCCAACCTGCATAAAGGAAGTCTTGTGTATGAGCGCGTCTCAGCCGGAGGCGGTTCACGCTTTGTCGTATCTATTCCAGCCTCAGACAACTGTTACAGTCCTGAAGAATATGCTGGCGCCATGGCTGTCAACACTACAGTCACAGAAGAGAACAAGCCTGACATCATCAAGGAAATGGTGCCTGATGCTTTCAACGACCACACAGTCGCCATTATCGAGGACGACCCAGACATGCTCGACCAGATACGCGACAGCATAGGACGCTATTTCAAAACCGTAAGCTATACCGAAGGACTGTCAGCCATTAAAGGCATCACAGAAAGCCAGCCCAGCATTATCCTCTGCGACATCATGCTGCCCGATATCAACGGATATGAGATTGCACGTAAGTTACGTGCTGATCAACAACTGCACAATATCCCTATCATCATGCTAACCGCGCTCGACGGTGATGATCAGCTTCTTCGGGGGTATAAGGCTGGTGCCGATGACTATATGGTAAAGCCCTGTAATTATGAACTGCTTATCCTGCGTATCACTCAGCTGATAAAATGGTATGGTCGTGTACAGCAAACAGAGGAAAGTGCCCCAGAGACTGCGCAACCGACCATCATAACTGATGAGGCAGACCAGAGATTCAAGGATAAGATGGAGATAATAGTAGCCCAGCACTTAAGCGACCCGGACTTTAATGTTGACAGTTTGGCAGCACTGCTAAAGATGGGCCGCACAAAGTTCTATGGCAAGATGAAAGAGCTGACTGGCATGTCACCAAATGTGTATCTCCAGACAGAGCGTCTGAAGAAGGCTGCAGACCTGCTTATCGAAGGCGACATGAACGTTACAGAGATAAGCTACGAGGTAGGCTTCCAGTCGCCTACTTATTTCTACAAATGCTTCAAGGAAAAATACGGTGTTCCTCCAAGCAAGTTCGGAAGACAGAAGAACGACTAAAAGTAAACCGTCCCGAGAAAGCTCGCCAGCTTCCGGGACGGTTCGAAATTAACTAACTAACCTAAATTAATCTGCTAACAATTCACTATTGTATGAACCAAACTAATGTGCCTGATATTAATATCCAGGATTCTGCCATGCCTTCTTCTCGGCATCGCTCAAGTTTGTACCATCCTCGTTCTGAAGGGTATCAATGAACTTTTGAGGAATAGGACGATACATATGACGATCCTGTACATTTGGAGCAGCCTCAGGATTGAAAGCCTTGGCGCGCTTTACGAGCAAGCCAGTACGGGCAAGTTCATCCCAGCGATTCCACTCTCCCAGCAACTCACGTGTACGCTCATTGAAGATAAAGTTCAACATACGGTCATAGTCACCAGATGCTCCGATAGCGGCAAGTACAGCCTCATCTTCTGCAGGCAGCTGAGTATAACTCTTTATCTGAAGGTCTGAAGCGTCTGTCGTCTCTGCTATACCTGTAGAGAGATAGTATGTATTGGTATGAGTCATTGAAGCATAGTAAGCCTCAGTGTTTGTAAGCACCTTTCCTGACTTATCCTTGTTCTTCTTCACGGAATTAGCAGATGCTGTAGAGTTATCAGCCTTACCACCATCAGCCTTCAGGAATGCCATAGAACCATCAGTATAGTAGCCACGATCCTCGCCTTTCTTCCACTGACCACGGGCACGAAGTACGTTGACAGTATTGATTGCCTCCTGATACTGTCCCAGACGAACCTGAGCCTCAGCCTTTACAAGATAGGTCTCACCAGTACGAGCCATGATAACATCGCGGTGGGCATCACCCTTCTCACCAGTACGAGAACCATCAGCAGTCTTGTTTATGCCGCAGAACACATTAGATGTAGATGGGTTACCGGTATAAGTGTTCAGTACATACTTGCCATCCTGGAATGCTACAAATGCATTGGGCACCCACTTGCCAGTAAGAGGATTAACGAAGCTATGAGCATCATTTCCACGACCGAATGTTCCATAAGGATTACCATCAAAACGAGTGTCGCTCTTCTTGTTAAGGATGAAGATGATACCCTCATCGCCTAGGTTAGGCACCTGCTCTGCAGTGATACCATGGGTAGCTATTACGTCAGCATCAGTCTTAGCTGCATTATTCAGGCCATATACAGTCTTAAAGGTCTTCCACATACGAGCATCATTTACATTATCGAATACAGAATAGGTATACTCTGTTGGACGACAACGCTGGAAGTCCATACCGCCAATGTACTGACCACGCTGAACCCAACCACCTGAGAAGTTTGAGAACTGTGGGTCAAAGTAGTTGTATGTACGGTTTCCGAAACGTCCCTGAGTAGAAGCGTCCTCATTGTGCTCAGCTGCCATCAGTATCTCGTCGAGACCTTCGTTAGGACAGTCAACACCAGTCCACTTAGCATAGAGATCCCAATAGTCAGCAGCGAGAGGGCAAGCACCAATCACCTCATCGCAGAGAGCTATCACCCGCTGTAAGTCTGCATTCTTATCATACTTGGAAGCCCAAGAAGCGCAACGCTCAGACTGACGATATAAGAGAGCCTTTGCCAGGAAATGAGCAGCAGTGTACTTCGTCCAAGTACCATTACCACGCCACTTGTCCTTCGGTAACATCTTATAAGCATTCTCCAAGTCATCGATTACCTGGTTCAGAGTTTCCTCCTCACTGGCACGGGTATAATTCTTCTTAACATTACCATTGGCAGGCTCTGTCTCCAATGCTACGCCACCATACTGACAGAACAGACGATAGTAGTTATAGCCCCTCAGGAAGTGAGCCTCTCCAAGAGCCTTATTACGCGCATCTTCCTTCGTCACATTGTCAGCCTTGCTGATAATCAGGTTGGCAGTCGAGATACCATAGTACATTTGGTCCCAAAGTGCTGACACAGCAGGACAGTTCTTATTGGCAGCGCCCAATGCCGGTGTACAGTCAAGTGGATTCAGGCGGTTGTCATAGGTGTTCCAAGGCTCTGAAGTAAGATCGGCACCATTGGTAAACTCATCACAGCCATAAAGTGTGATACCATAAGCCCACTCATAACCGAAATGCCAACGCAGGTTTGCATAGAGTCCGGCAGCCATAGAGAGAGCTCCATCCGATGTCTCGAGCAGTGCATCTGTATATTTGTGACCAGCATCTTCTTTCAGGAAGTCATCGCCACAGGAAGTCATACCCATAAGAGTGAGCATCGACAACGCACCGCAAACTATTTTGCTATTAATATATTTCATATTCATATTGTCTTAATGTTATTACCCAAAGATTAGAAATCAACCTGAACACCAACAGTTACACCACGGTTGAAATAGCTGCGGCCTGTGTCGAGATCCAAGAAGTCGACTGAAGAGTAGAGCATACCAAGGTTCTTACCCTGAACATAAACCTTCAAGCCATTGATACCGATTTTACTGAGCAATTTCTTATCGAAATTATAACCAAGAGATAGGTTCCTTACTTTTATGAACGAGGCATCCTTGAATCCAAGAAGTCCAGAATATGGGTCACCACCCGACTGGTTGTAAATAGGTTTCTGCCAGTCTGCACCAGTATTGCTTGGTGTCCAGTAGCTGATTTCACGCTGCTGATACATACCCAGCTGACCTTCACCACCAGTGCTTATTGTATAACCGAAACGACCCTGTAAGTCAATTGAGAGTTCTATGCCCTTCCAGCTGAAACTGTTAGACCATCCTGCTGTGAAACGAGGATTTCTATTACCTATGATAATACGGTCATCTGCATTAATCTTATAGTCACCATTCTGGTCTACAGGTCGTACATTACCAGCAGTAAACTTTTCACCTTTCTCATTGAACTTAGCCATCTCGGCAGCATCACTCTCCTGCCAGAGGCCATTTGCCTCATAGCCAAAGTATACAGCTATTGACTCACCGATGAACCACCAGTTGTTGATATCATCCTGTTTGCCATTAGCAAGTTCAACAATCTCATCTTTCTGCCAAGCGAGGTTCAGGTTTGAGTTCCAGGTGAAGTCCTTTGTCAGCACAGGAATGGTATTCAGAGTGAGCTCAATACCCTTATTCTTCGTCTGACCTACGTTGGTCTTCATTGAGGGATAACCAGAAAGTGATGGGATAGACATATCAAGAATCAGGTCCTTCGTACGAGATGTGTACAAGTCGATAGTACCACCAATACGACCCTTCAGGAAACTAAAGTCGACACCAAAGTTCCACTGTGTGGTCTTCTCCCAACCAAGGTTCTTATTTGGCATCTGGTTTGCGCCAGAAGAATAGTAAGGCTCGTTGGTCACAAGAATCTGAGTATTACCAGTACTGAACGGCATCCAGTATGCGCTGATGACTCCAAGTGTTCCGTAAGGACTTACAGCCGCGTTACCTGTTACACCGACACCGAAACGGAGCTTCAGCTGATCAAGCCAAGCAACATCCTTCAACCAGTTTTCCTGTTCCATGCGCCATCCGAGAGCCATTGATGGGAAGAAGTCCCACTTCTTACCCTCTGCAAGTACGGAAGCACCATCCCAACGTGCTGATGCCGTGAGAAGATAACGGTCCATGAACGAGTAGTTCACACGAGCCATATAAGAAGACAACTTGCTGCCAGTGAGTCCAGAGCCAATACCTACCTGATATTGTGTATCTGTCACATCAACAGCACCCAGATTGTTCCAAAGGAATGAAGGCATTGGAATCTTCTGCTCGCTGATGCTGCTTGTTTCCGTCTCTGTCTTAGAAGCACTTTGCAACAATGTGACGCCAACGGTATGCTCACCGAAACTCCTATTATAAAGCAACATGTTATCAAGAGTCCATGCAAGCTGCTGACCGTCGCCACGACTCACGGTATTATTACCACCGGCACGGCTGATAGAGCTACTGTCAAGGAAATTTCCATTACGATAGTAACGGAACTCCGGACCGAACTGAGTCTTCCACATCAGACCCTGCAGAGGCTCAAAAATCTTACCGAAATCAATCTGTGCATAGAAGCTGCCCAGCAGACGATAAACCTTACGCTCATCCTTTGATTTAGTCCACTCATCAATAACTGAATATGTATTTGTAGTTGGACCGGCAGGCTGACCGATTATCTCACCCTTCTCATCGTATGGGAGAGCATAGCGCAGAATAGCCTTGGCTGCACCATAAAGATCTGTAGGACCTGAACTTGTTCCATAAGCCTTAGAATAGCCATACTGCTGAGTACCAAAAGAAGCATTGAAAGATCCGCCTGTCTTGAACCACTTAGTTCCCTGGATATCTACAGAAGCAGAGAAATTGTAACGCTCGTAAGTCTGTCCCTTCTGAGTTCCCTCATTACGGAGATAACCGAAAGACACGAAACCTGCAATATTCTTTGTACCACCACGGGCACTGATGGTGTGCTCCTGAGTAAGACCTGTCTGGCTGACAATATCAGTCCAGTCAGTGTCAGTCACTTTTGAGCCATCCCAAGTTCCACCAGCCCAACCTTTCATAACATTAGCCAAAGCTGTATCGTCACCACCGAAGAAGTTCTTATCCTGCTCCTGAGTAGGCTGATCGCCAGGAGTATACTTCTCTGGAGCTAAGTTATGATATGCCCAGCGACGCCATGTGATATAGTCACTGGCACTCATTGCCGGACTCTTATCGATAATCTTCTCGAAAGTAAGAGAACCGTTGTAGCTCACCTGCATCTTACCTTCCTGACCTCGCTTTGTAGTAACGAGCACTACACCATTGGCACCGCGGCTACCATAGATAGCGGTAGAGGAAGCATCCTTAAGGATGTCGATGCTCTCGATGTCACGCGGGTTCAGAGACTCGATACCTCCAGACTGGAGGGGCACACCATCGACAACACAGAGTGGTCCCTGGTCAGCAGAGATAGAACGAGTACCACGAATCATTATGCGACCCACTGTACCAGGACGCTCACTTGTTGTGATATCCACACCGGCAGCCTTACCCTGAAGTGCCTCAAAAGCATTGTTTACCGGCTTAGCGTTCAACTCTTTTTCGCCTACGCGGGTAAGAGCACCGGTAACGTCACTCTTACGCTGAACGCCATAACCTACTACTACCACCTCGTCAAGCATCTGCTTATCCTCTTCGAGGGTCACTTTCACCTGACTCTTACCAGCCAAGGCTATCGTCTGTGTACGATAACCGATGTAAGAGATTACAAGTTTGGCATTTTGTGGAACATTATTAATGGTGAAGTTACCTTCAAAGTCGGTAACAGAGCCATTACTTGTTCCCTTCACAATTACACTTGCGCCGATGACGGCTTCGCCAGAAGCATCGACGACAGTACCGGTTACTTTGTTCTGGGCGGATACCGCAAGGGCACACACTGCGAACAGAGCCGTAAACATCAACCTCTGAAGCATGCTCCAAGTGTTGTTTAGACTTGATTTACCAATGTCCTTCATACTGTGTTAAATTTTAATTGATTAGTTATGGAAAAAGTTATTCATTTGCTGCAAAATTAGTGAATATCTTACCTATCGACATATAATAATCGTCCGAAAAGCATCATAATTGTTCAATAAACGATTTTTAGTTGCCGTCAGGCTTGATAAGATTTGTATTTCCTGAGGGATACCATACAAATTCATCAGGATTGTCAGGATGCGACGGGTCGAAATCCTGCCAGTCAGCCTTGAGATGACTTGCCAGCGGAGAACCTATCTGCTTAAGTCCCATGACAATCATCTTTGCCACTTCCCACGCTCCAAAAGGATTGAAATGGGTATTGTCTGCCAATGCCTTAGGCTGGTCAGGGAAAGTATTAGCGGGATAATGAACCAAAGCCCGCTTTGATCCCTCAAAGCCCAATGCCTCGTAGAATGTAGTAGTCATACCATTCAGTTCAATGAAAGGAACGTTTTCACGACGTGCAACAGTCCGCATGGCCTCAGGATAGTCACCATGCGTATTCTTAAGAGTCTTCTGGTCGTCATTGAAGAAACGGCGTGCCGTAGGAGTGACGAAGATGATATTACCACCCTTCTCACGCACACGGTCAGCAAAGATCTTCAAATTGCGGGTATAGCTGTACCAAGCACCGTCACCTGCTCTCTTCTCCTTTTCATCATTATGTCCGAACTCACAGATGACATAGTCGCCTGCACGCAGTTGGGTAAGGATTTTATCAAGTCGCAGCTGGGCAAGGAATGTTGTAGCAGACAGCCCGCTCTCTGCATAGTTGGCTATTGCCACACTCTCATCAAACCAACGGGTAATCATCTGTCCCCATGATGCCCAAGGCTCCTGCTCCTGATCCACTACAGTACTGTTACCACAAAGGAACACTGTCACAGCCTCTGTTTCCGGCTCAATAGTGATGCGCTGTACAGCAGGCGACGGGCCACAGAACTGAATGTTGAGAGCATCGTCCCAGTTTTTATATGTCAGTTCACGGGGTTTCAGCTTCACGCTCGTTTTTGCATCTATTACGGGATGATGCTTATTGACAATAAACGATACAGTCTGAAATTTTCCTTTCTTAGTCGTCACAAGGTCAGAATAATGACGACGCGACTCGGCACGAACGACAGTCTGAGCAGCGCGCTTCTTTGAACCGAGCGTTACAGTAACACGATAGTTGCCATCAGGAACCTTAACAGAGAAATTGATTGGATCGGCACTATATATATTTAATAAGGTGTCGATTTTCTGAGCACTTACACCCAGACTTAAGACTAATGTTAGAATTAAAACTGTTAACTTTTTCATATTGATTGGTTTTGATGAGGCAAAATTAGCATTTTTTATCAATCTTGATTATTTCCTTTTGTTCATAATATATTAAAGTTGTACAAAATTGCTAAATTCAGAACGTATGAATGAGAATTCGCTGATATTTTTCACTATCTTTGCAGCAGAAACTAAAACAAAAGAACAAATGAAAGAAAATCGCATCGGCACAATTACTTTTCTCCTGTGCCTTACAACCGTTATCTGGGCCCAACCAAGAGAGGTCATCAATCTGAACTTTGACTGGGATTTCTCACGTGACTCACTATTCTCCAAATGTTCTAAGGTGGACGTTCCCCATGACTTCCAGATTGAACAGCCCTGGGTAGTTCCTTCTGCTGACGAGAAAGCAGACAACACCGATGTTGCAGCCAACATCAAGAGTCGTCTGTCAGCCCGAGGATTCAAGGAGATGGGTGCAGGATGGTATCGGAAGACTATCACCATCGACAAGTCTTTGAAAGGTCGACGCATACTTCTTGATTTCGAAGGTATCATGTACCTGGGCGATGTATGGCTCAACGGTAAGCATATTGGTGGAACTGACTACGGATATGTCGGGTTTGAGATTGACATTACCAAGATGATAAGATATGGCGAGCCAAATGAGATTAAGGTGAAGGCACATACAGCTACAGAGAAGAACTCCCGCTGGTACACCGGTGGCGGCCTTTTCCGCAACGTGACTCTTGTAAGCACACCTGCAGACCTCTATTTCGAACGTCATCCGCTGTACATCACCACACGCGGCAATCGCTACGTCAGCCTCTCTGCCGATTACACCAATCGCACAAAGACAAAGAAGACCACGATGAAAGTAAGCATCTATGATCCTGCAGGACAGTTGGTAATAGAGAAGACTACAAGCCGGGGCAGTAATCCTCAGACACGTACGTTAAACATTCAGATGCCGGAAACAGAGATACCCACTCCGCAATTGTGGGACTTGGATTCACCAAACCTTTATACTGCTGTTGCCCAGCTGCTGTACGAAGACGGAACAGTTGCTGATGAGGTAAAAGAACAATTCGGAATACGCACTATCGAGTTCGGACCGGAGTACGGATTCAAGCTCAACGGCAAGAAAGTCCTGCTGAAAGGCTATGCCAACCACCACACTCTGGGAGCCCTTGGAGCAGCAGCATATCCGAGAGCCATCGAGAAGCGCATCCAGCTCATGAAGCAGTTCGGGCTCAACCATATCCGTACCTCACATAATCCTTACAGCCGCGACTTCATCAAGCTCTGCGACAAGTATGGAATCATAGTAGTTGACGAGCTCTATGACAAATGGACACGTCAGCATACTGGTGGACGAGTGCCTTTCCTAAACCACTGGGCACAGGACATTACAGAATGGATAACCCGTGACCGCAACTCACCATCTGTCGTTATGTGGAGCCTCGGAAACGAGCTGCAACAAGATCCCAACCAGCCATTCAACGATTTTGGCGTGACATGCTACAAGATGATGAAGCCTGTTCTTGAGCGTTACGACTCAACACGAAAGGTGACAGTAGCCATGCACCCACGTTACCGCAACTGGGAGACTGACTCACTGCCCTGCGACCTCGCTATGCAGACAGACATTCAATCATACAACTACAGATACATGTACTTCCCTGGCGACGGAAGGCGATTCCCCTGGATGACATTCTATCAGAGTGAGGCAAGTATCAGCGCTATGGGAATGAACTGGTTTGAAATGAATCTTGACAAGGTAATAGGTCTGGCCTATTGGGGGGCTATCGACTATTTGGGAGAGAGCCAGGGTTGGCCCGCAAAAGGATGGGAACAGGGAGTGTTCGACATTGCCTTGGAGCCCAAGCCAAAGGCATATTACATGAAGAGTTTCTTCTCTGATGAGCCAGTAGTACATATCGCCATCGTTGAGAACAAGAATTCCAATGTGATGTGGAACGGAGTACAGACTGGCAATTCCTCGATGTCAGAGAACTGGAACCGTACTGCAGGCAGCAAGGTAAACCTCATCACATATACAAATTGTCAGGAAGTAGAACTTCTCTTGAATGGCAAGAGTCTCGGCAAGCAGAAGAATTCTTCTAACCCAAAGCTGCGTAACCAAATTTCCTGGAAAGACATTCCATACAATGAAGGTCGTCTGGAAGCTGTAGCCTACGATAACGGTAAGGCTGTCGCTCGCCACTCTATTGCTACCACAGGCAAAGCAGTGAAACTCACTGTTACCACAGACAACGCCAACTGGCAGGCTGACGGTCAGGATCTGCAGCACCTGCGCATCATAGCTATTGACAGCAAAGGCCGCAGGGTAAATTTTGCCAATGACGAGCTCCGATTCGAAGTGGAAGGCGATGCCAAGATCGTAGCAGTAACCAATGGCGACATCACAAGTGACGAACTCAATGTGACAGACCATCGCCGCCTATGGAACGGCTCTGCAATGGTTATTCTCCGAGCAGGCAAGACTCCTTCAAAGATAACACTGAAGACATTCTCAGACAAATATAAGACTGTCACAACAAAACTCGAAACGAAATAAAACAAACAGATATGAAACGATTCCTTCTCTTATGCCTGACATGCTGCGGTATTATCAGTGCCTCAGCCCAGACTCAGGAACAAGTGCTCAAGGCAGCACAGAAGACCAACGACTACTTCATGATGAAGTACAGTGATCCTACCCTCCCAACAAACGTGAAGAAGATACGTCCTTCCTCACTTTGGACAAGAGCAGTCTACTACGAAGGTCTTATGGCTCTTAATGCCATCGACCCCCAGCAGCGCTATCTGGACTACACCTTCAAGTGGTCAGACTTCCACAAGTGGACTCCACGTAACGGTGTCAAGACCACAGATGCCGATGACCAGTGCTGCGAACAGACATATATTGAATACAACCAGCTGACAGGCAAAGGGACCTTGGAGCAAATCAAGGAGAACCTCGCCAAGCAGATGGCCTCAGACCGTGTTGACTACTGGACATGGATTGATGCAATACAGATGGCAATGCCCGTATATGCAAAGATGTATGCCATCACAGGTAACAAACAGTATATGGACTATGCCATGAAGAGTTACCTGTGGAGCCGTAACACATGCGGAGGCGGGCTGTTCAACGTGAAGGAAGGCCTTTGGTGGAGAGACAAGGACTATGTACCTCCATATAAGGAGAAAGACGGCAAGAACTGTTACTGGAGCCGTGGCAATGGCTGGGTATATGCAGCCCTCGTACGCTGCATGGACGTGCTCTCTCCAAAGGACAAGGCATACAAACAGCTGAAGAAAGATTTCCTGCTGATGAGTGCCGGACTGCTAAAGTGCCAGCATGACGACGGGTTCTGGCATGCAAGCCTGGTATCTGATGTCGACTATCCAGATCCTGAGATGACAGGAACCGCACTCTTCCTCTATGGCATGTCATGGGGAATACAGAAAGGACTTCTTAAAGCGAATATCTATCGCCCAGCTTGCGACAAGGCATGGAAGGCATTGGAATCATGCGTACATAATGACGGATTCCTCGGATGGAATCAGGGTACAGGAAAAGATCCGTCTGCAGGACAGCCCGTCACCTTTACCAGTGTACCAGACTTCGAAGACTATGGCACAGGATGTTTCTTGCTCGGTGCCAGTGAATACTACAAACTCATAAGCAAATGAAACGACTGATATCTATATTTGCCGTGAGCTGCTGTGTGGCAGTAGCCCTCGCACAAAGCTGGCCTGCCCCCAATCCTGAGGCAAAAGCAGGTACACGCTGGTGGTGGTTAGGATCTGCAGTGGACAAGGAGAATCTGCAGTGGACAATGCAGCAATACGCAGATCATGGTATTGGAGCCATCGAGATAACCCCACTCTATGGTGTTCAGGGGAATCAGAAAAACAACATCCCTTACCTAAGCGACCGTTGGATGGAAATGCTGCGCGAAGTACAGCAGAACGGCAAGAAGATGGGCATAGAAGTAGACATGGCTACCGGTACAGGCTGGCCTTTCGGAGGTCCATGGGTTCCGCTGGAAGAGAGTGCTTCGAAGGTTATATTCGTTGATACAGCCTTTACAGGCACTCACGTGGAGAACCTGGCACTGCAAATCCCCGAGAAAGACAGGAAATACAGCCGCATAAACAAGGTTATGGCATACTGGCAGGGAAAGCCTTATGACGTGACACAATACGTGGAAGGTAACACACTGAACTGGAACCCAGGCTTGCTGCTGCAACAACAGATCAAGGAAACGAAAAACAAGACTGCCCGGAAGACACTACGTCTGAAGCTCAAAGAAATGGAGTCAGCCCAGTGGAGGGTTGTTGCTGCATATCTTCGCTATGGAGTGATGAAGGTGAAACGAGCTGCTCCTGGAGGTGAGGGCCTCGTGGTAGACCACTTCAACCGGAAGTCAGTTGCCAACTATCTCCGTCACATAGAAGAAGCCTTTGAACGGACAGGCACGCCATATCCTCATACTTTCTTCAATGACTCATACGAGGTGAGCGAAGCTACATGGACACCAGACTTCTTCGCAGAATTTGAAAAGCGCAGAGGATATAAGCTTGAAGACTTCCTGCCCCTGCTCATTGAAGGCAACAGCAAGGTGGTAAGCGATTATAGGGAGACACTCGGTGACCTGCTGCTTGAGAACTTCACTCAGCAGTGGACTGCCTGGGCTCACAGTCATGGGGCCATAACCCGCAATCAGGCTCATGGCTCACCAGCCAACCTCATAGACTGCTATGCTGCCGTAGACATCCCGGAGATAGAAGGTTTTGGCCTTTCCGACTTAGGGATCAAGGGTCTGCGCACTGATCCGGGAAAGACCAGAAAGAACGACTCCGACTACTCGATGCTCAAATATGCTCCTTCAGCAGCCCATATCTGTGGCAAGCCATATACTTCCAGCGAGACATTCACCTGGCTGACAGAGCATTTCCGCACCTCACTCTCTCAGCTGAAGCCTGACCTCGACCTGATGTTCTGTGCAGGAGTAAACCATATATTCTTCCACGGGACATGCTATTCTCCAAAGGATGACCCCTGGCCAGGATGGAAGTTCTATGCCAGCATCGACATGTCTCCCACGAACTCTATCTGGCGCGATGCACCATACTTCATGCAGTACGTGGAGCGCTGTCAGAGTTTCCTGCAGTGGGGACAGCCCGACAACGACTTCCTTGTCTACCTGCCAGTACGCGACATGTGGAAGAAGCAGACCGACAAGCTGATGATGCAGTTCTCCATCCATCAGATGGGTAAACTGGCTCCCGAGTTCATAAAGACAATCCTAAGCATCGACAATGCCGGATACGACTGTGACTATATCAGCGACCGCCTGCTGAGCAAGGTGACACTGAAGAATGACATCAATCGCCTCGTAACAGGAAAAGGAACATGCTATAAGGCAATCATCATCCCTTCCGGCACCACCATCACTCCTGAGCTCAAGCAGACGCTCGACCGTCTCTCCCCACTGGTAATCTACGGTGAGTCAGCAGAAGATATGGCACGTTTTGCAAAATCAGAGACGATGAAGAAGAATTATGGTCTGAAGGCCATCCGCCGCCAGAATGACACAGGATACCACTACTTTATCGCCAATCTCACTCCTGACGACATCGAGGCTGAAGTTCCTCTGGCAGTAGCTTTCGAGACAGGCGCCTTCTTCAATCCCCTTAACGGTGAGATCTCCCAAGTGGAAAAGACTGCTGACAACAAGATACACCTGAGTCTGCGAAGCGGCGAGAGCATCATCTTGCAGACTTACAACAAGTGTCCACAGAATTTCGCCGCAGTAAGCAAGTCTTCTGCTTCTGCAGAAACAAAGTCATACCCTCTGAACGGACAATGGACCCTTAGTTTCACAGAAGAAGAGCCAAAAGTGGCAAAGACATTCACTCTTGCTGCTCTCCAGACATGGGAGACTCTTGATGACGATAATGCAAAAGTTACAATGGGCACAGGTGTATACACCACGCATATCAAACTGAACAAAAAAGACATCAAACAGGCAAAGAGATGGAGGATAGACCTGGGTGACGTGCGCGAATCAGCCCGTGTCTACATCAATGGCGAGTTCATAGGATGTGCCTGGAGCGTACCTTACGTCCTCGACTGCAAGAATACTCTGAAGGCTGGTGATAACGTGATCCGCATCGAGGTTACCAACCTCCCTGCCAACCGAATTGCAGACTATGACCGTAAAGGTATAAAGTGGCGCAAGATGGAAGAGATCAATGTCGTGGACATCAACTACAAGCGAACCACATACGCAGACTGGACACCTGTACCAAGTGGCCTTAACTCCGAAGTGACGCTTATCTCTGAGTGAAAACAAAAATCAGCAAGTTACTAGAACTTGCTGATTTTTTGTAGCGGGAGCCGGGATTGAACCGGCGACCTCATGATTATGAATCATGCGCTCTAACCAGCTGAGCTATCCCGCCATCATCTTGTTAAGCGGGTGCAAAGGTACTACTTTTTTTGAAACCAACAAAATTTTTCAGGAAAATATTTTGTATTTCCATTATTTTTTGTAATTTTGTGCCATAATTAGTGATCTCTTAAGACATAATTTACTACTCTAAGCATATGACAAAGCAGAGAATAGACATTGAATACCCTCTGACAACAAAGTCGCCAAACATCATTTGGGATCAGATTAGCAGCGCCCACGGGCTGGAACGATGGTTTGCTGATCACGTAGAGGAGAACGAAGGTGTGTTTACTTTCACTTGGGGAGAGCCCTGGACAGAACAGGACATCAGAACCGCCAAGATGATAGAATATGAGAAATATGACCATATTCGTCTGAAATGGGATACCGACGAGGATGAGGAGAACTACTGGGAAATGAGAATAGAGAAGAGTGACCTTACCCACTATCTGAACCTGCTGATTACAGACTTTGCTGAAGATGATGATGTCGACGGGCTGAAAATCCTGTGGGAGAGTAATCTTGACAGGCTTCACAGAGCCAGCGGTCTATAGTTATTATTTAAAAATTGATAATAAAAGTCGTGAATGGGGCGTAATCTGAGTTTTTTGGAGTAACTTTGCACGCTGATTATGTTCCGGATAAAGAAATTAGACATATTCATCGTCAAGCAGTTCGCACTGCTCTTCGTGGGAACGTTCTTCATCTGCCAGTTTGTGCTGATGATGCAGTTCCTGTGGAGATATGTTGACGACCTCATAGGAAAAGGACTGACCCTCGACGTGATGGCGCAGTTCTTTTGGTATATGGGTCTGATGCTGATGCCCCAGGCATTCCCTCTTGCAATACTGCTGTCATCGCTCATCGCCTTTGGAAATCTTGGAGAGAGCAGTGAGCTCACTGCAATAAAGGCTGCGGGCATCTCGCTGATGCAGGCCTTCAGGTCACTGATAGTCATTTCAATACTGACAGCCCTTGTATCATTCTATTTCCAGAATGTCATCGGGCCACAGGCCAATCAGGACTTCTACCGACTGCTGCTGGGAATGAAGCAGAAGAGCCCAGAGTTGGAAATTCCCGAGGGCAAGTTCTATAACGGCATCCCAGGCTCAAACATCTACGTCCAGAAGAAAGATCTTGGGTCGGGCATGCTATACGGTATCATGATCTACCGGATGACAGGCAGCTACGAAGATGCAGCCATAATCCTGGCCGACTCTGGAATGATGCAGGCTACGGCAGAGAAGAAGCATCTTCTTCTCACCTTGTACAGCGGAGAATGGTTTGAGAACATGCGCTCTCAGGATCTCGCCAACAGCGCAGCAGTACCCTATCGCCGCGAGACGTTCTCAACGAAAAGGATATTGCTTGACTTCGACGGGGAGTTCAACCTTGCCGACGTCAACGACATCGCCAGTGATGCCCGAGCCAAAGGCCTGGAGAAGATTCTGCACGACATCGACTCTATCAAGGAGTTCAACGACAGTGTAGGACATGCCTTCTACGCAGAAGCACTGAGGTTCAACTATCGCAGACCTTCGCTCGACAAGAAAGACTCCCTTAAATCAATCAAGGAAGCGAGGACTGCGAAGATGTCGTTCGACTCCATCTATGCCCGCCTAAGCAACAACGACAAGCAGGCAGCACTGAAGAGCGGACTTAATAACATCCAGATGACGATGACAGACCTTGAGTTCAAAGGCGATTATTCCGAAGCCCTGCACCGTCGTGCGAGAAATCACGAGATCCAAGCTATCAAGAAATTCACGCTGTCGCTGACATGTATCATCTTCTTCTTTATAGGAGCCCCACTGGGTGCCATCATACGAAAGGGAGGACTGGGAGTGCCTGTTATCGTCTCGGTACTGGTGTTTATCGTGTACTACATTCTCGACAGTACCGGTGAGAAGATGGGACGCGACGACCAATGGACCGTGTGGTATGGTATGCTGATCTCAACAGTCGTGCTTACACCACTTGCGGCATTCTTCACCTATAAGGCAAACAACGACTCGGTGGTATTCAACATCGACCACTACAAGTACCTTGCGATGAAAGCTCTTGGCCTGCGCACGAAGCGACATATCTACCGCAAGGAAGTGATCATCGAGGACCCCAAGTACAAAGAGGACGCTTCACTCCTGGAGAGCATCAACAGCGATATCTACCAATACAGTAAAGCCCACAAGCTCCTGCACTGGCCAAATCCTATCAAAGTATTCTTCCGAGAGGGTGACGACCAGCGTATCGAAGAAATCAACAACCAGCTTGAGCTGGCCATAGAAGACTTGAGCAACAGCTCAGACAAGCAACTCCTTGCCGAGCTCAACAACTATCCAGTGATAGATCCCGATGCCCATACCCGTCCGTTCAAGAAGAAATGGATGAACGTCATCACAGGACTGTTCCTTCCCCTGGGAATATTCTTCTATTTCAGGATGATAAGATTCCGGATAAGACTATATAAAGACCTGCGCACGATACGTCAAACCAGTAACAAGATAATTCCCTTGGCACTGAAGTTTACCCAAGAGCAGTGACATTATAATATATTAATAAGGTATATATAGAGAAATGGATGAAATCAGACTAAATACAATTGAAGAAGCCGTAGAAGACTTCAGAAACGGGAGATTCGTAATTGTGGTAGACGATGAAGACCGCGAGAACGAAGGCGACCTGATTATTGCCGCAGAGAAAATCACTGCCGAGAAGGTGAACTTCATGCTGAAGTATGCCCGCGGTGTGCTCTGCGCCCCTATCACCCTTGAACGATGCAAGGAGCTGGACCTGCCACATCAGGTTCAGGACAACACCTCAGTACTCGGAACACCGTTCACTGTGACCGTAGACAAGCTTGAAGGTTGCACCACTGGAGTGTCAGCACACGACCGAGCAGAGACTATCAAGGCACTTGCCGATCCCTCCTCTACCCCACAGACCTTCGGCAGGCCCGGACATATCAACCCGCTCTATGCACAGGACAACGGAGTGCTAAGGCGCAGCGGACATACCGAAGCCGCCATCGACCTCTGCAAGATGGCAGGGCTCTATCCTGCCGGAGCGCTGATGGAAATAATGAATGAAGACGGCTCTATGGCCCGCATGCCACAACTGACACAACTGGCCAGGGAGTGGGACATGAAGATCATATCCATAAAGGACATGATTGCCTACCGTCTGAAAAAAGAGTCGTTAATAGAGGTTGGCGACGAGGTGGACATGCCTACAGAGTACGGACATTTCCGTCTGATACCATTCCGTCAGAAGAGCAACGGGCTGGAGCACATGGCACTCATAAAGGGAGAATGGAAGGAAGACGAGCCGGTACTGGTAAGAGTACATTCCTCATGCATGACAGGTGACATCCTCGGATCAAAGCGCTGCGACTGCGGTGAACAGCTCCATAAGGCGATGCAGGCTATCGAGAAAGAAGGCAAGGGAGTGGTGATCTACATGCAACAAGAAGGGCGGGGTATCGGTCTGATGAACAAGATCGCAGCCTACAAGCTCCAGGAAGAAGGGCTCGACACCGTTGATGCCAACGTACATCTCGGTTTCAAGCCCGATGAGAGAGACTACGGCTGCGGAGCTCAGATGCTGCGCCATCTGGGTATCCACAAGATGCGCCTTCTCACCAACAATCCTGTGAAGCGCGTGGGGCTTGAAGCCTACGGCCTGGAGATTATCGAAAATGTCCCCATCGAGGTGACTCCCAACGAATACAATATCAGATATCTTAAGACAAAGCAGAATCGCATGGGACACCTGCTTCACCTGAAATAATGGCAAAATGTAAGTTTTCTCAAGGAAACGCAAAAAAAATGCCACTTATCTTTCGTATTTAGAATATTTTTGATTACTTTTGCAGCAAATTATAACTATTATATGGCACAATTATCCAATCGTCTGCAGCGTCTGGCACCATCAGCCACGCTTGCAATGTCACAGAAGAGCGCTGAGATGAAGGCGCAGGGCATCGATGTTATCAATATGAGTGTTGGAGAACCAGACTTCAACACCCCCGACCACATAAAGCAGGCTGCAAAGCTTGCTATTGAGGAGAACTACTCCAAATATTCTCCCGTGCCAGGATATCCCAGTCTCCGCCAAGCCATCACCCGTAAGCTTGAGCGCGAGAACCACCTGCACTATACGCCCTCAGAGATACTGGTATCCAACGGTGCCAAGCAGAGTGTATGCAACACCATCATGGCTTTAGTAAACGACGGTGAAGAGGTGATCATCCCAGCTCCCTACTGGGTCAGCTATCCCCAGATGGTAAAACTAGCAGGAGGCGAGCCAGTGATCGTGGAGGCAGGTTTTAGCCAGAACTTCAAGATGACCGCTGAGCAGCTGGAGGCAGCCATCACCCCAAAGACGAGGATGATTATCCTCTGCTCTCCAAGCAATCCGACAGGAAGCGTCTACAGCCATGACGAACTGAAGGCTCTTGCCGAAGTGATCCTGCGGCATGATGACCTGTTTGTATTGGCAGATGAAATTTACGAGCACATTAACTATATAGGGAAGCATGAATCCATCGCCCAGTTCGACGGTATGAAGGAGCGTTCCATCATCGTCAACGGAGTATCAAAGGCATACGCAATGACCGGATGGAGAATCGGATATATCGCAGCTCCGGAATGGATTGTCAAAGGGTGCAACAAGCTTCAGGGACAATACACCAGCGGTCCTTGCTCAGTGAGTCAGAAGGCCGCAGAGTTCGCATATACTGCCTCTCAGGAATGTGTAGAAGAAATGCGCCAAGCTTTTGAGCGCCGCCGCGACCTCATCGTGAAGCTTGCAAAGGATATTCCAGGCCTGGAGGTGAACGTGCCCGAGGGAGCATTCTATCTCTTCCCGAAATGTTCAAGTTTTTACGGGAAGACAGATGGTGAAACGACAATCAACAACTCTACAGATTTCGCAATGTATCTGCTTGAGAAGGGCCACGTGGCAACTGTTGGAGGCGATGCTTTTGGTGACCCCGAGTGCTTCCGCATGAGCTACGCTACAAGTGACGAAAATATCATTGAGGCTATGAAACGTATCAAAGAAGTGACCTCAAAACTACACTAAACATGTTTTTTTGAGTTAAAATGTGTTATTTCTTGCGGTAGGTCAATGAAAAGTTGTATCTTTGCGAGGTCATTACAACAAATCAGACTTTATACAAACTTAAATTTTTAAATAACTAAAAAAATTAAATTTTCTAATTATGGCAACAACAACAAAGGCTGCAGCCCCAGCTAAAAAATCGGGCTTTCAGGGTGTAAAAGCTGCATGGGTTATCCTCGCTATCTGCTGTGTAGCAGGTTACAGTGTATGGTACTTTGTAATGGGTAATCCCGACAACTTCGTAGGTGGCGACCGTTCCGGACACCCAGCAAACCTTCTTGGTACAGTGTATAAGGGAGGTTTCGTTGTAGGTCTTATCCTCACCCTCCTCTTCACCGTTATCTGCCTCGGTATCGAGCGCTTCTTCGCTATCAGAACAGCTTCTGGCAAGATGAATCTGGCTAAGTTTACAGCAGAGGTTAAGAACGCTATCAAGGCTCAGGACTTCGCAAAGGCAAAGGATCTGTGCAACAAGATGCAGGGTTCAGTAGGTAACGTAGTATTGTCATCTATCAACATGTATCAGACAGTTGAGACCGACGACACACTGAAGAAGGCTGCAAAGATTGCAAAGATCCAGCAGGCTCACGAAGAGGCTACACAGCTCGAGATGCCTACTCTCCAGATGAACATGGCAATGATTGCTACCATCGTATCTCTCGGTACTCTTACCGCTCTGTTCGGTACTGTGCTCGGTATGATCGGATCATTCCAGGCTCTGTCTGCAGGTGGTGGTGCTGACTCAATGGCTCTGTCTGCCGGTATTTCTGAGGCCCTCGTTAACACAGCATCTGGTATCTTGACATCTTGGGTTGCTACAGTTGTTTACAACTTCTTCTCAAACAAGATTGACAAGCTGACCTACGCATGTGACGAGATTGGTTTCACAATCGCAGCTACTTACGATTCAAACCACAATGAGGCTTAATATTTAACCATTTTCATTTAATTGTAAAGCATTTAAAAGCAATAGAGAATGGCTAAAATTAAGATACAGAAAAAAGACATCTGGATTGACATGACGCCAATGTCAGACGTGATGACGCTGCTTCTGTGTTTCTTCATGTTGACTTCAACATTCCTGACACCAGAACCAGTATCTGTCACCGCGCCAAACTCTGTGTCTGAGGTAAAGATTCCAGAGCAGGATCTGCTGACCATCCTGGTAACCCCAGAGGGACGCGTATTCTGCGGAACTGAGAACAAGAACCACATGAAGGCAATGATGGAGACTATGACCGACAAGTTCGGTGTACAGCTCAATGCCACCCAGCAGAAGCACTTCCTCGAAGATGCGATGGTAGGCGCCTCCATGTCTCAGCTTCCCAACTACCTCAATCTCGACCCAGAGAAGATGACTGAAGCAGTCCAGAAGCTTGGTCTTCCGCTCGATAGTATCAACGGAGGCAAGAGTGAGTTCCAGGAGTGGGTATCAGCAGCACGCGAGGCCAACTCAGACATGAAGCTCGCCATCAAGTGCGACTCAAAGACTCCTTATAAGACTATTAAGAAGTTGATGTCAGAGCTCCAGGATATGAACGAGAACCGTTTTCAGCTGATTACGAATCTCGATGTTAAACGTTTAAACGACTAGTAGTATTATGGCAAAAAAGAATCTATCCAAGCAAAAGAAGATGGATACCCGCGTGAACTTCACGCCGATGGTAGACATGATGATGCTTCTGATTACGTTCTTCATGCTTTGTACTACGCTGGCAAAGCCGCAGGCAATGCAGCTTACCATGCCGTCGAACGATAACACGCAGAACATGGCTGAAGAAGACAAGCAGGTGACGAAGGCTTCTCACACTATCACTCTCTATCTTGGTGCCGACAACAAGGTATGGTACATCGCAGGACTTCCCAACTATGATGATCCCTCTTGCGTAAAGCCCACCACCTATGGTAAGGACGGTATCGAGAAGGTGCTCAACGAGCATACCACAGAGGAAGGTGTGAACCCAGTAGCCAAGATCAAGTTGGCAAAGAAGGAGCTTGACGCCAAGAAGAACGAGTATAACTCAAAGATGACCGACGAGCAGTATCAGGAAGCCCTGAAGAAGCTGAAGAAGGGTGAACTCCCCAACGGCGAGAAGGTTCCTACAATGACCGTCATCATCCGTCCTCTTGACACTGCTACCTACGAGAACATGGTCGCAGCTCTCGATGAGATGCTGATCAGCAATATTGATAAGTACGTCATTGACAATGTCGACAAGATGAGTGACGAGGACAAGGCACTCATTGAGAAGGCTGGTGTTAAATGATTAACCCCTAAAAAGTAGAAAAGAACTATGGCAAAAGTAGATCTTATTGAGAATGGCTGGGTAGACCTTGTGTTTGAGGGCAAGAACCAGTCTTACGGAGCTTATCAATTGCGCAAGGACACAGGTAAACGTAACCTGAAGGCCCTTATCACCATGTTCCTCATCTTTGCCGCTATCGCAGCAATCGTAATCGCAAAGGTATCTATCGATAACTATATTGCATCCCGCAATGCTGCTATCGAGGCCGATGTAGAGCTGCAGAGCCTGGCAGAGAAGAAGGAAGCAAAGGCTGAGAAGAAAGACGAACCCGAGGTAGAGAAGATCGAGATCGAGAAAGTCAAGAGCTCCGTTGCATTCACCGTTCCTGAAATCAAGAAGGACGAGGAAGTAAAGGAAGAACAGGAGATTAAGTCACAGGACGAGCTTCAGGAGACCAACACCGCAATCGGTGCCTTCAACGTAGAGGGTAACGACGAGGCCGGTGGTGAGGTGCTGAAGGCTAAGGAAGTGATTGCAGAACCAGAGCCCCCGAAGGTGGAGGAGACGAAGGTCTTCGACGTCGTAGAGGAGATGCCTCAGTTCCCTGGTGGACAGGCAGCACTGCTCGAGTATCTGGCTAAGAACATTAAGTACCCGGTAGTAGCCGAGGAGAATGGTGTACAGGGCCGCGTTATCGTAACATTCGTTGTTGAGCGCGATGGTTCGATCACCGACGTGAAGGTAGTCAAGTCAGTTGACCCGTCACTCGACAAGGAGGCTACACGCGTGGTTAAGTCAATGCCTAAGTGGCAGCCAGGTAAGCAGAACGGCTCTGCAGTACGTGTAAAGTACACCGTTCCTGTACAGTTCCGTCTCCAGTAATCACTATTATTTGAAATGAACGCATTCAACAGAAATTTTAAATTCTTTGGATTAACACTAATATTAGGCTTGTTCCTCTCTTGTGGGAACAAGCCTAATCCTGAACAGGAGGAAGCCTATCAGAAGGCAGCAGCACAATTTACTGCCGACGAGAGCTTCTACCCTATCCTCGACGAGGAATTGTACTATTTCCAAAATCAGACGCTCGACAGCATCACTCCTGTCTACATAAATGAGCAGGACGCTATACGCAAGCTGATGAAGCTCGAGACGTGGCTCGCCTTCACCACACGTGACTTCACTCCGAAGGAGCGCCAGAACCTGATAGACCGAAAATATCTGCCAAGGGCGATTCCCATCGCCTATGACGGTCTTGCAATCATCGTCAACAATACCAATCCTGATACATGCATCACCGTGAAGGACTTCGCACGCATACTAAAGGGAGAGGTGTCGGAATGGAAGGATATCTATCCTCAAAACAAACTTGGCGTAATCGACGTAGTGTTCGATAATCCACTATCGAGCACTGTCCGCTGGTGCGTAGACTCCATCCTCGGAGGCAAGCAGTTCAGCGCAAAAAACATTGGAGCCGTGAAGACCAGTGCAGCCGTTATCGACTATGTGGAGAAGCACAGCAACTCCCTCGGAATCATCGGAAGCAACTGGCTCAACGACAAGCGCGACACTACCAATGTCACATTCAAGAAGAATATAACCGTGATGGGAGTTTCGAAGATGGACTCGGCAAAGAGATACAACTCATGGCAACCCTATCAGTACTATCTATATAACGGCAACTACCCACTGCGCCGCACCATCTACGCCCTGCTCAACGACACGCGTAATGGAGTGCCAAGCGGCTTCGCACACTTCATACAGCTGCCAAAGGGTCAGAAGATCATCCTGCGTGCAGGCCTTCTGCCAAGAACTGCAAACATGAACGTGCGCGACGTAATAGTTAACAAAGAATAAACGTAATAAACGAATTTGTTTTTCCAACGTCATAACATCGAGAGAACAATTAACGCGAAGTATAACTTAAAAACAAGAGAATTATGAAAACGATCAAATATTTAGTAATGGGTGTCGTGCTGGCAGGTTTCAGCAGCACCGCAATGGCCCAGGAAGAGGAGCTCGCAGCAGCCCTTCAGGCCGTAAAAAGTAACGCCGCAAACAAGGCAGAGTTAATCAAAGTAGCCCAGAAGAAGAACAAGAAGAATGCCGAGGGACTTATCAAGCTCGGTCGTGCTCTCTACGAGGCAAAGGACACAGCCAATGCGCACGTGTGTGCCGACATGGCCAACCTCGCTCAGAAGCCAAAGTTCTCTTATGCTCCCGCATGGATGCTGCTCGGTGACATCGAGTCAGCCTACGGCACCGACGGAGGTAAGGCAGCCAACTACTACAATCAGGCAATCCACTTCGACCCTAAAAACCCAGAGGGCTACAAGAAGTGGGCAATGGTATACCGCAAGATCAGCCCTTCTCAGGCAGCCGCTAAGCTCCAGGAGATGAAGGTGCAGTGCCCTAACGAGGATGTAGATGCTATCACAGCACATATCTACATGCTCGCAGGCGATGAGAAGAAGGCATTCGAGTCATACAGCAAGGCAGACGTCAACAAGCTCGACAGAGGCGGACTCAACGAGTATGCACGCTGCAGCTACTTCACCGGTCACTTCGCTGACGCACTGAAGGCATCAGAGGCAGGTCTGAAACTCTTCCCACGCAACCCGACATTCACACGTCTGGCTATGTTCTCTAACTATGAGCTGAAGAACCTCGATGCTGCCAAGTCTTACATCCACAGATACTTCAACGAGACTGACAGTATGAAGCCTTCAGAGTACGACCACTTCTATGCAGCCCTGATCTATCAGGACCTCAACGAGAAGGAGAATGCCTATGCACAGTTCGACAAGGCTCTGGAGCTGGTAAACGACTCTTCAATGATCAAGCGCCACGCTATCCTGAAGACTCTCTCCGACTCTCACCTGAAGGAGAAGAACTTCGATAATGCCATCAAGTACTATCAGGACTATCTGGCATGCAAGCCTGACCTGAATTCAGACGATCAGGAAGGTCTTGCAAAGCTCTACTCAAAGTATGCTGATGCCGACGAGACAAAGAAGGCAGAGATGATCGGTAAGGCTATCGCTGCTTACCGCGAGATGGGTGAGAAGTTCCCTGTCCAAAACGTCTATGCGGCTTACCAGTGCGCTACAATGAGCAATAAGCTCGACAAGAACGGTGAGAAGGGTCTTGCAAAGGCTGACTTCCAGAAGGTTGTTGACCTGCTCGCAAACAAGGCAGATCGTGACAAGAGCGAGAACACCATGCTTAAGTACTCTTATCACTATCTGATGACCAACGCATTCCTCTATGGCAAGAACAAGCCTCTGGCCAAGGAGTATGCAGAGAAGATTCTGGCCATCGACCCAGAGTATGCTCCTGCACAGCAGATACGCGACATCAAGTAATAATAAGATAACAATTTAAAAAGCTCCCTTCTCCGAAGAAATTCGAGGAAGGGAGTTTCATTGTTTAGAGCTGTTGGGGCTAAGGAGATTAAAATTTAGTTATTACTTACAGGTGTACTACGTACGTGTAACTGTGCGGTTCTTTTGTTACACATGCTCACTGTCATGTTAGCATCGCTTCCTCAGTAAAAACCGTCATGCATCTATGGCAATACTTGGCTCTTATTCAAAAATAAGTGGCTCTTATCCAAAAATAAGTGCCATCTGCTGGTAAATAGCCCCTGCACGCGTTTTTTGCTCTACGGATTATAGTTATTTGCAGGAGAGTTGGCCAGTGATGATCTGATTCAACTGCTGGGTATAATACTTTTTGTTCGCGACACAAAAAAAGCCGCTCAAATTGAGCGGCCTAAGTTTTTCTAGATTTCTGCTTTAGTGATTAGCCCAGGCTGATAGCCTCAGAAGGACATACACTTGCACATGTGCCACACTCTGTGCAGAGGTCTGGATTGATAGAATACTTCTCACCCTCAGAAATAGCCTCTACTGGGCACTCACCCTGACATGTACCGCAAGCGATGCAGTCGTCACCAATTACATATGCCATAATTCTTATAAATTTAAGTTGTTAATACTGTTAATACTCACTTTTGACGATGCAAAGATAAAAACATTTTTCGGAATATACCAAATTTTAGGTAGAAAAACTACATTTTTCAGCCGCAATTTATACACTGTCGAAATAAGAGAATATAATAAAGGCGATTTTTCTGCGTTATATAATATGAAGAAAAAGATATGTACACAAAGAAGATAATAGGCATATTAATGCTACTGACGCTGAGCCTCACGGCAGCCGGACAGCAGCGCAAGGTGCAGCACAGACCGTACACCGACCTGCGCCCGCTGCACTTCGGCATCAACGTGGGCATGAACCTGCAGGACATCGAGTTTGACAACGTAGGCCCTCAGACAATAACCCTCGCTGACGGCACCCAGCTTCAGCAGACGATAGTGACCGATGCCGACAAGTGGAACGCGGGCTTCAGCGTGGGAGTGACTGCCGACCTGAGGATCTCCACCCACCTGAACCTCCGCCTCTCTCCCACGATGCACTTCGGTGCCAAGCACCTCACGCTGCGCAACCTCTCGCAGCTCAGTGCTGAAGGCGTGCCCCATGAGGAGCGACAGGACATGAAAAACACATACGCATCGATACCCCTCGACATCAAGTTCTCTGCCCTGCGATGGAACAACTACAGACCGTATCTGATAGCCGGTGTCAACCAGATGATAAACCTCACGGGCAAGGATCAGGACTTCATAAGCCTGAAGCGCACCGACACGATGGTAGAGATAGGCCTGGGCTGCGACCTCTACCTGCCATTCTTCAAGCTGATACCAGAGCTGAAGTTCTGCTACAGCCTCGTCGACGTCCTCGACAAGAATCATGCCGACGGACTGATGGACGAGAATAAAAGAATGTATGCCAACTCCGTCAGGAGCGGGCATACAAAGATGATTGTGCTTACCTTCTATTTCGAGTAGAAATCCCTGCTGCTACTTCTCAAGGTCGATGACCAGCTTGCCCACGAATGCACCGTGCTTGCCATTCTGGTCTACGGATATCTGCTTGCCGTTCTTGTCGGGCGCATACTCCAGTGCAGGCATATAGGTGTGGGTATGTCCTCCCAGCACCAGATCGCAGCCCTCCGTAAGAGCGAGGAACCTCTGGTCAGGATATTCCGACTCCAGCCATCCGAGGTGAGAGATGCAGACGACGATGTCACACTTCTCCTGCTTGCGGAGGATGTCGATATACTTCTGTGCCGCCTCGGCAGGTTCGATGAAGGTGATGCCCTTGCAGTTGGCTCCTGACACGAGTCCCTTCAGAGGAGGGTCGAGTGCGAAAACGCCTATCTTCACGTCGTCCCTGTGGATGGTGATATACGGCTTGACGATGCCATCGAGCACGGTACCAGTGAAGTCGTAGTTGGAACACACTATGGGGAAGTTGGCCATGCGGAAGATGCGTGCCATATTGTCCATGCCGAAGTCGAACTCATGATTGCCTATGGTGGAGCACTCGTAGCCCATGAGGTTCATCAGCCCCACCTCCACCTCGCCCTTGAAGAGCGTATAGTAGCCAGAGCCCTGAGAGAAGTCGCCGCTGTCGAAGAGCAGCAGGTCAGGATGCTTCTGCCGCTCCTCCTTGATCATGTTGATGCGTCGCAGGAATCCTCCTCGACCTGCCAGTTCCTTATTGTCCAGATTCGGATTGAGGGGATAGATGCAGGAGTGGGTATCGTTGGTATGCAGTATCACGAGCTGCTTGTGCTTCTTGGCCGAGGCCTCCGAAGGCATGAAGGCGAGAAGGCAGAGGGGCAGGAGTCCCGTCAGCAACCTTGTCAACACCTTATTATATATATAGTGTCTCATCGTCTGTAATGGTTTTATTTTCATTTCTTGATATATACGATTCTGCCCTCTACCTTTGAGTCGACCACCTCTCCCCGGCTGTGGCTGTCGCGGAAGTAGTTCATGATGAGGAATCGGGTGTTGTTGCTTGGGTCGTTGGGAGCCACCACCTCTGTGCCCTCACAGAATGCCGACATGCCGTCATTGCCCTCAAGGAGATAGTTGATGGTGGTTACGCGATATTCGGCCTTAGGGTCGATCTCCTTGCCGTGCAGTCTTGCCGACACGAGCCTGGTCTTTCCCTCAGGTCCCTCTATGGTAAGCTGCACTCCGCTGCTGACGCCCTCCCCTCCCCTGACGGCTATCTGGCTGAAGAGCTTCATCAGCTGCTCGCCAGTAAGGGTGACGAAGCATATCTTGTTTTCGAACGGAGCGATGTCGAGCACGTCGCCATAGGTGACATTGCCCTTGGTGAGGTCTGCACGTATGCCCCCCATGTTGTACACGCCCAGCACTGGAGTCTCGCCGTAGTCCCTTGCTGCCCACACGAGGATATCTGCCAGCAGGTTGGAGAGGTCGCTCTCAGGTCGCTCTGCATGCATGTTGTGCGCCACAGTGCCCATCACAGGCCCCATGATGGAGTCATTCACGCGCTTAAACGGTGCCAGGAACTCAGCAGCCTTCTGATCAGGGTTCTGGTCGTAGCGGCTGTCGATAATGATACGGCTCCTGTCGATGCCTACGAGGCGGTAGTGCTTTGGCGCACACGAAGCCATCATAAGCAGTGCCAGCGAGCCAAGAGAGAATAGTCTTATATTCATGATGTTACAGTTTTACGTGGCAAAGATACAAAAAAATAGTATAATTAGCCATGTCCGCTGCGACATTAAACTATAAAAATTGTTAATAACGCACACAATTATGCATTGTGCATTATGCATTATGCATTAAAATTAGTACCTTTGCAGCCGCTTTTCGGCGTAATCGCTGGCAGGAAGTATCGAGAGGCCTGTTATGTTGCGTTGGAACGATACAACAAATTTAATTGCAATTAAAGAAATGGATTTAATTAAAGTTGCTGAAGAAGCATTTGCAACCGGCAAGAAGTTCCCAGAGTTCAAGGCTGGTGACACTATCACTGTCGCTTACAAAATTATCGAGGGTTCAAAGGAGCGTATCCAGCTCTATCGTGGCGTTGTGATCAAGATCGCAGGTCATGGTGATAAGAAGCGCTTCACAGTTCGCAAGATGTCAGGTACCGTAGGTGTAGAGCGTATCTTCCCAATCGAGTCGCCTGCTATTGAGAGCATCGAGGTTAACAAGGTAGGTAAGGTTCGTCGCGCTAAGCTTTACTATCTGCGCAAGCTGACAGGTAAGGCCGCCCGTATCAAGGAGAAGCGCCGTCCCATTGCTGCAGAATAATCAGCCCCAAGTGAAAAAAAGACAGAGAGGCTTCAGATTCGTCTGAGGTCTCTCTTCTTTTTATCCCTCACAGAGTGTCGGCCTCGCTGCTGCCGTGAAGCGCCTTCTGGAATTCCTCCCAGCTCTGGAAGCCAGCCAGCAGCGACAGACGGTCGAGCGTCTTGGCATCGGGCTTGTGCAGGAGTTCCCTCTCCACAGCCTCCATCAGTTTCTTTAGTGCAAATCTCTTTTTCTCCATATCATGATTATTTCAGTGCGCAAAGATAGAAAAAAATCTCTGATAATCTGCATAATGTGTGGCTTTTTTTGTATCTTTGCACGCAAATTACAAAACTATCGGTAGAAGAAATGAAAGAATTAGCCCTCAAGTACGGATGCAATCCGAACCAGAAGCCTTCGCGCATCTACATGACCGAAGGCGAGTTACCCATCGAAGTGATCAACGGCCGTCCCGGCTACATCAATTTCCTTGATGCCTTCAATGCCTGGCAGTTGGTGAAAGAGCTGAAAGCCGCCACCGGCCTGCCTGCCGCAGCATCGTTCAAGCACGTCAGTCCTGCAGGAGCAGCCGTAGGCCTGCCGCTGAGCGACACACTGAAGCACATCTACTTTGTAGACGACATCGAAGGTCTCGACGCGAGCCCCATCGCCTGCGCCTATGCACGGGCACGCGGTGCCGACCGCATGTCGAGCTACGGTGACTTCGTGGCACTCTCAGACACCTGCGACGCCACGACTGCCAGGATCCTTAAGCGCGAGGTGAGCGACGGTGTGATTGCCCCCGACTACACCCCAGAGGCTATTGAGATACTGAAGGAGAAGCGCAAGGGCACATACAATGTGATCAAGATAGACCCAGCCTACCAGCCAGAGCCCGTAGAGCGCAAGCAGGTGTTCGGCATCACATTCGAGCAGGGACGCAACGAGATACGCCTCGACGACGATGCACTCTTCGAGAACATTCCCACCCAGAACAAGACCTTCAGCCCCGAGGCCAAGCGCGACCTGATAATCGCCCTCATCACGCTGAAGTACACACAGTCGAACTCTGTATGCTACGTGAAGGACGGTCAGGCCATCGGCATCGGAGCAGGTCAGCAGAGCCGTATCCACTGCACACGCCTGGCAGGCAACAAGGCCGACATCTGGTGGCTGCG
>DGTJ01000040.1:0-31565 GCA_002393725.1 Prevotella sp. UBA4339
TCGGCACTGTATCTCCTGCGCGGAGATACATTTTTGGTGCATCATGCAGTAATTGTTTTGTTCTGGCAAAGAGATAGTCTCAACGGACTGCCCGGATAGTCTCAATGATTACCATTAATGCTAGCAATATCTACCATTAATGCTAGCAATGTTAGCACTAAAACAAGAAATAATTAGCAATAACGCAAACTATTGTGAACAAAAATCTCACTGACATTTGGTTGTTCCAAATTTTCTGTTTATCTTTGCAGCGTAAAAACATCTGATATGAAGAAGACCATACTTGCTATAATGACCCTTGTGCTGCTTGCGACAGGTTCGTGGGCGCAGTTGAGGAATCCCGTCATACAGGGCTATCATCCAGACCCAAGCGTGTGCAGAGTGGGGGATGACTATTATCTGGTAAACTCCTCTTTTCAGTACTTCCCCGGTGTGCCCATCTATCATTCCAAGGACTTGGTGAACTGGGAACTTATCGGCAACGTGCTCGATCGCGAGAGCCAGTTGCCGCTGAAGGGTGCCACTTCATGGCTGGGCATCTTTGCACCGACCATCCGTTACCACGAAGGAACCTATTATATGATTACCACCAACGTGGGCAACGGCGGCAACTTTATGGTTACGGCAAAGGACCCGCGAGGCCCCTGGAGTGAGCCGATATGGCTGGAGCAGCAGGGTATAGACCCCTCGCTCTGGTTCGAGAATGGCAAATGCTATATGGTATCGAACCCGGATAATACGATAATGCTCTGTGAGATAGACGTTAAGACTGGCAAGCAGCTCACACCCAGCAAGGCTCTATGGCGTGGAACGGGGGGCAGATACCCCGAGGGTCCGCATATCTATAAAAAGGACGGATGGTACTATCTGCTCATCTCCGAGGGAGGCACCGAACTGGCGCATAGGCTGACTATCGCCCGCAGCAAGAACATCTACGGCCCATACGTAGGCAATCCCAAGAACCCTATCCTCACCAACTGTAACTTGAAGGGACAGACAATGCAGATACAGGGTACGGGGCATGGAGACTTCGTGCAGGCAAAGGACGGATCATGGTGGGTGACATTCCTCGCTTACCGCAACTTCGGAGGGGCATATCATCATCTTGGCAGAGAGACATACCTCGCTCCTGTAGAGTGGAAACAGGGGCAGTGGCCGGTGATCAACGGAGGTAATCCTATCGATACCCTGATGCAGGTGAAGACCCTGCCAGAGGTTAAGATGCCGGAACTGCCAACAGAGTATGAGTTTGACAAACCGCTTGGCCCTGAGTGGGTGTATATCCAGAATCCTTCCTCGAATAGATATCACATGAACTTCAATAAGCTGCGCCTCTATGGTTCGGCATCTACGCTTACGCAGAATGAGCGTCCTACCTTCGTGGGCCGTCGCCAGGAAGGTGCCAGCCTCTTGATGGAGTCGCATGTGGACTTCCGCGAGTCGTACTCGGGTGATGAGGCAGGGCTTACGGTATATCAGATCAACGACGGGCATGCAGAGATATGTCTCGAAGGCACCAATGAAAAGATGCTCGTATGCTTCAAGGCTACGTTGAAGGATCTCTCAGGCACCTTTGCGAGTGCGGAGATAGAAGGCTATGAGGCTTGGCTGAGAGTGAGAAGCGACGGTAACCAGTACTTCTATGAATACTCTACCGACGGAAAGAAGTATCGTACGCTCTTTAAGATCAGCTGCACTCTGCTGAGCACGGAGACGGTAGGTGGATTCACAGGAGTGGTGGCAGGAATGTACTGCACGAAGAAGGTGAAGACGGATTTGACTTATGCGAACTTTAGCAAGTTCAGGTTTGAGAGTAAGTAGGGAGATAGAAGGAGTTAGAGGGCAAATGTTATAAAGGGAGGGAATGTATATATTATATATATAAGGTATTATAAGTATAAAACAGTTATGATTATGAAAAAGTATTTAGCAGAAATGGTGGGCACGATGGTGCTTGTGCTTATGGGTTGCGGTGTTGCCGTCAGCCTCGGTTGTGATCCTATAAACAATATCCCTGCAGTGCTGGGAACGGCTTTCGCCTTCGGACTGGCTGTAGTGGCAATGGCTTATACCATCGGAGGCATCTCTGGTTGCCATATCAACCCTGCCATCACATTGGGCTGCTACCTCAGCGGACGTATGAATGCCAAGGACTGTGGGATGTATATGCTTTTCCAGGTGATTGGAGCATTCATCGGCAGTATCCTGCTCTTCATCCTCACAGAGAATGTTCCTGGCCTCGACGGTACGGGTGCCAACGACCTGCAGGCTAACGTTAGCGTGCTCGGAGGATTCCTGGCAGAGGTGATCTTCACCTGTGTGTTTGTGCTCGTTGTGCTCGGTGCTACATCGAAGACTAACGGTGCCACCAACAACTTCGCAGGTCTGGCTATCGGTCTGGCTCTCGTATTGGTCCATCTGGCATGTATCCGCTATACAGGCACATCGGTTAACCCTGCCCGCTCTATCGCACCGGCAATCTTCCAGGGAGGTACTGCCCTGACAAACCTCTGGATATTTGTGGTTGCTCCATTCATCGGTGCTGCTTGTGCTGCAGGTATCTGGAAGATGATTGAGCCCGAGAAGAAGTGAGCTTAATCTTTTCCGATTCGCTTATGAAAAGCGGCTTTTCGTTGAATATTTCGACGAACAGCCGCTTTTTTATTACTGATTTTTTTCGGTATTTAGGAAAAAATACTTAACTTTGCAGCGCAAAACATAATGGAGATGAAGAAAATAATAATTGCTATTGGTTTGATGTTTGTTACCGTTTCTGCCGTGATGGCTCAGAAACAGTGGACGCTGCAGGAGTGCATCGACTATGCGCTGGCAAACAACATCACGCTGAAGAAGTCGCAGCTGCAGCAGCAGAGTGCGCTCGAAGACCTGAAAGGCGCCAAGGCGGCGCTGTTGCCTACGGTCAATGCGTCTACCAACCAAAGCCTGGGATATCAGCCTTGGAAGGACTCCGGGATATCTACAGTCACCAATGGAGTGGTAAATACTAAGGTGGACAAGACATACTATAACGGCTCGTACTCTCTTAGCGGCCAGTGGACAGTATGGAACGGAGGACGGAATACCAACACCATCAAGCTCGACAAACTGGCTGAACAGCAGGCTGAGCTCACTACGCAGGAGACAGCCAACAGCATTCAGGAACGTATAGCGCAGATATATGCTCAGATACTCTATCTCGACGAGAACGTGAAGGTGAACGAGCAAATGCTCCAGACCAGTAAGAAGAACGAGGAGAGGGGGCAGGAGATGGTCAACGTGGGTAAGATGTCACGCGCCGACTTGGCTCAGCTGACATCACAGCGTGCCAATGATGAGTATAGCATCGTGGAGTCGAAGAGCCAGTTGCTGAACTATAAGCTACAGCTGAAGCAGCTCCTTGAGATTACCGATGAGCAGGAGTTCGACGTCGTGGTGCCTGAAATCTCCGACGAGAGAATACTCTCCGAGGTACCGTCGCTGCAGACCGTTTACGAAGAGGCTCTTCTTAACCGTCCTGAGATAGAGAGACTGCAGCTTGCCATAAAGAGCAGTGACGTAAGCCTGCGACTGGCAAAGGCGGGATGGATGCCGAACGTGTCGGTGAACGGTGGCGTGACTACATCCACCAACTCTCTCAACAGCACGGGATGGGGTAATCAGATTAAGACTAATGTCAACACATCTATAGGGCTCGGTGTCAGCGTGCCTGTATACGACGGGCGCTCTACCAAGACTGCTGTCAACAAGGCGAAGATACAGCAGCTTCAGGCTCAGCTCAATCTGCAGGACCAGCAGAAGACACTGTATACCAACATACAGCAGTACTGGCTGAATGCCACTACCAATCAGGAGAAGTACAAGGCTGCTTCGAGCAGCGTGGAGAGTGCACAGCAGAGCTATGAGCTCCTATCAGAGCAGTTCCGTCTTGGACTGAAGAATATCGTGGAGCTGATGACCGGAAAGAACAACTTGATGCAGGCTCAGCAGAATCAGTTGCAGTCGAAGTATCAGACTATATATAATAAGCAGATGCTGGAGTTCTATCAGGGAGGAGAGATAAAGTAAGGAGTGAGAGGTCAAATGTTATAGAAGTTAAGAAGTTATGAAGAAGATAGGAAATAAATGGTGGATTGCACTGGCTGTCATAGCCGTGATAGTCATCGCATGGTTGCTTCTGTCGGGAGGTAAGAAGGAAAAGACAGTGTCGTTCGACTCAGCAAAGGTAGAGAATACTGATATCAGTACGTCGATAACTGCTACAGGTACTATTGAGCCAGTGACATCAGTCACTGTGGGTACTCAGGTGTCGGGTATAGTAGCTAAGCTGTATGTGGACTATAACTCGGTAGTAAGGAAGGGACAGGTGATAGCAGAGCTTGACCGTACCAACCTCATCAGTGAGCTGAATGCCCAGAAAGCCAACCTTGCCAGTGCCCAGAGTGCGCTTAACTACCGGCAGGCTAATTACAACAGATATCAGACGCTGTATGACAAGGGACTTGTAAGTGCCGATGAGTTCGAGAATGCCAAGTTGCAGTATCTTCAGGCAAAGGAGCAGGTGGCATCTTCCAAGGAGAGCGTGCAGAGGGCGCAGACCAATCTCGGCTATGCTACCATCACATCGCCTATCGACGGGGTGGTGCTCTCAAAGTCCGTTGAGGAAGGACAGACAGTGGCTGCATCATTCAATACCCCGGAGCTCTTCACCATTGCCCAGGACCTTACCGATATGCGTGTTATCGCTGACATCGATGAGGCTGATATCGGTGGAGTGAAGGAAGGGCAGAGAGTGAGCTTTACCGTAGACGCATTCCCTGATGACAAATTCGAAGGTGCTGTGACGCAGGTGCGCCAGCAGGCCACTACAGAGAGTAATGTGGTAACATACGAGGTGGTAATCTCAGCTCCCAATAAAGACCTGAAGCTGAAGCCGGGGCTTACTGCAAATGTCACGATCTTCACTCTCGAGAAGAATAATGTACTGGCGGTGCCTGCCAAGGCTCTGCGGTTCCATCCTAACGATGCATTACTGCAGAAAGGCGAGAGCATCGATGACTGCGAGGGCGACCATAAACTATGGACTAAGGAGGGCAATGTCTTCAAGGCTCACAAGGTGGAGGTAGGTACGTCGAATGGCGTGCTCACGGAGATTACTTCCGGCATTGCTGCAGGAACAGAAGTGCTTACAGACTTTAATATCTCTGGAGGTGCACCTGAGGACACACAGCAGGCTACAAATCCGTTCATGCCTCGCCCAAGGAACAACAATAATAAGCAGGGGCAGCAGGGGCAGAAGAAGTAGAAGTTAGAAGGAGTTAGAAGATGATGGACGATAAGAAGGTCGTTATAGAACTGCAGTATGTGAAGCGCTACTTCCAGGTGGGATCGGAGACGGTGAAGGCTCTGCGTGGTGTGTCGTTCAAGATCTACGAGGGAGAGTTTGTCACCATTCAGGGAACATCGGGCTCGGGAAAGTCTACGCTGCTGAACCAGCTCGGTTGTCTGGACACGCCTACCAGTGGGGAGTATTACCTCGACGGAATCTCCGTTCGTACGATGTCGAAGACACAGCGTGCCCATCTGAGAAACAGAAAGATAGGGTTCGTATTCCAGAACTACAACCTGTTGGCAAAGACCACAGCGGTAGAGAATGTAGAGCTCCCGTTGATGTATAATTCGGAGTATTCTTCTTCAGAGCGTCGTGAGAAAGCCATCAATGCCCTGAAGGCAGTAGGACTGGGCGACCGGTTATATCATAAGTCAAACCAGATGTCGGGAGGTCAGATGCAGCGTGTGGCCATTGCCAGAGCATTGGTGAATGACCCTGCCGTGCTGCTTGCCGACGAGGCAACCGGTAACCTCGACACACGTACCTCCTTTGAGATGCTGGTGCTCTTCCAGGAGTTGTATAAGCAGGGGCACACTATTATCTTCGTGACCCACAACCCTGAGATAGCAGAGTATAGCTCGCGCAACATCAACCTTCGTGACGGAAAGATACGCGAGGACACTCTCAATACGAATATCAAGTCGGCAGCAGAGGCTCTCGCACAGTTGCCTGTTCCAGTGGACGATTAAGAATATGAATATAGTAAATTTGATAAAGGTAAGCCTGAAGGCTGTGGCGAACAACAAGATGCGCTCCTTCCTCTCGATGCTGGGTATCATCATCGGAGTGGCAGCAGTGATCATCATGATGTCTATCGGCCAGGGATCAAAGGAGAGTATCCGTGCGGAACTGTCGACAATGGGTACCAACCTCCTGACAATCCGTCCAGGAGCAGATATGCGAGGTGGAGTGCGGCAGGACCCTTCAGCGATGCAGACTCTGAAGATGGCCGACTATGAGCGTATCGTCAGCGAAAAGCGCTTTGTCACAAAGGTGTCGCCTGAGGTGACTGCATCAGGACAGGCTATATATGGTAATAACAACACTACAACCTCGATGTATGGTGAGTCTATCGACTATCTCGATATCCGTCTGTGGACAATCGAGGAGGGTGAGTGCTTCACCGAGGAGGATATCAAGAAAGCCTCCAAGGTGTGTGTGGTAGGTGCTACCATAGTCAAGGAACTGTTTGGCGAAGGTGCCGATCCTATTGGCAAGACTATCCGATTCAAGTCGATTCCGATGCGGATAATCGGTGTGCTGAAGGCCAAAGGCTACAACTCATGGGGTATGGATCAGGACAATGTAATCATTGCTCCGTATACCACAGTGATGAAGCGAATAGCAGCCCAGACATATTTTTCAAGCATCGTCTGCTCTGCAGTGACAGAGGAGCTCTCTGATGCAGCAATTGAGGAGCTCACCCAGATACTGCGCAGCAACCATAAGTTGAAGGAAGATGCCGTTGACGACTTTACTATTCGTTCTCAGGCAGAGATGATGGAAACGATGTCATCGACGATGGATACCGTGACTATCATCCTTGTCGTGGCAGCAGCATTCTCCTTGCTCGTTGCAGGTATCGGTATCATGAACATCATGCTGGTGAGTGTCACTGAGCGAACTAAAGAGATCGGTCTCCGTATGGCAGTTGGTGCCACCGGGCCGGTGATATCATTGCAGTTCCTTATTGAGTCGGTACTGATATCCGTCACAGGTGGCTTGTTGGGAGTAATCGTCGGGGTAGGGGCGAGCAGCGCAGTCTCAGCCTTCGGCATGCCGTCGAGCGTACCGGCATGGAGCATATATGTGTCTTTCCTCGTCTGTGTGTTTATAGGTGTGCTGTTCGGATATATCCCGGCACAGAAGGCTGCTAATATGGATCCTATAGAAGCGATTAGGCATGAATAAGCATTTGTACCTCTTCCTGCATGTGGCGATATGGGCATTTATGTTCTTATCGCCATTGACGTATCTTCGCGGCAACGGAATGCCGATGCTCCACTATCTGATGAACTGCATGTCGCCGTTCCTCATGATGGTGGTGTTCTATGTAAACTATATCTGGCTCACTCCGAAATGTTTCGTCATAGGAAAGAGAAGGTACTATATGCTGTTCAACTTCATCATGGTGGTAGTGTTCGGAATCGTACTACATAACTGGGTGGGCTTTACCAACAGCCTGTTCATGCCTATTAAGATGGGCCCGGCTCCCAGGGAGACATCCATTGACACTTTCTTCTTCATCATGCGTGACATACTGAGTCTGGCGATGTCGGCAGCAGTGGCTACAGCTATTATCCTTGCAAGGCGTTACCAGCATAATGAGGATGCCCGTCTGGAGGCAGAGGCAGCGCGCTCGGAGGTCGAACTGAAGAACCTGCGCTCACAGATTAATCCCCACTTTCTGCTAAACACCCTGAATAATATATATGCGCTGACAGCCTTCGACCAAAAACGCGCTCAGGATGCCATTAAACGGCTGTCAGAGATGCTTCGGCACATGCTTTACGACAATCAGTTCGACCAGGTGCCGTTGCAGAACGAGATACAGTTTATTGAGAGTTATGTCAGTCTTATGAAGATCCGTCTGCCTAAGCAAGTAGACGTGCAGTTCTCCAATCTTGTGGCGAATGCGAATCAGAAGATTGCACCACTATTGTTCGTACCACTCGTGGAGAACGCCTTCAAGCATGGTGTCAGCCAGAGTGAGCCCAGCTTCGTAAATATTAAGATTGAGCAGTATGAGTCTCCTTGTATGCTCATCTGTTCTATTTCAAATTCCAACCATCCAAAGTCTGCACACGACCGTAGCGGGCATGGGATAGGTCTTGAGCAGACTCAGAAGCGTCTCGACCTGTCGTACCCTAACCGCTACGAGTGGGTGAAGGGCGTGAGCGATGACGGAAAGACTTACACATCAACAATTAAGATTAAGTTATGACATTAAATTGTGCTATTATTGATGACGAGCCATTAGCAGTAGAACTGCTGGAGAGTTATGTCAAGAAGACTCCTTATCTGAACCTTATCGGAAGTTATACCAACACTGTCAACGCCATAAAGGATTTGCGGGACAATAGGATCGACGTGATATATCTGGACATTCAGATGCCGAACCTCAGCGGAATGGAGTTCGCAAAAATATTGCCTTCTACTACAAAGGTGATTTTTACGACAGCCTTCCCACAGTATGCCATAGAGGGATATAAGGTGAATGCCATCGACTATCTGTTGAAACCGATATCCTATGATGAGTTTGTGCGCTCTACGGAAAAGGCTGTGGACTGGTTCAGTCATTCGAATAAGCAGGAATCGTATCTTAGCGACCGTACTATCTATGTTAAGACAGACTACAAGCTGCAGCGCCTGAATCTTGACGATATACTCTATGTGGAGAACTACAAGGACTATGTGCATTTCCACATGAAGGATGGTGAGCGTGTGTCTACAAAGATCAGCATGCGCCGCCTGGAGGAGTTCCTGCCTAGTCCGGAGTTTATGCGAGTTCATCGCTCGTTTGTTGTCAGGATGCCTGAGGTGCGTATCATCGAGCGAGGAAACATAGTATTTGACGATTTGTATGTTCCCATCACCGATAAGTATGTTGATGAGGTTCAGAGATATCTCGACCAGCGTACGCTGGGGTGATGGGGAATGTGGAATGAGGAATGTGGAATGTGGAATTGACAAAAGAGAAGGTCGCTGGCTATTGTTCTGCAAATAATTATTAATTTCTTCGTCGGTGGGAAAAGTTTATCATTTTTCATTTATCAATTGTCGCTTAAATATTGTATCTTTGCATGCGAAAACGAGAAAAGATTTAAAAACTTAAATATTTTAAATTAAGGTAATATGGTAAATTATAAGGATTTAGGTCTCGTTAATACACGCGAGATGTTCAAGAGAGCAGTTGCCGGCGGTTATGCTATCCCCGCATTCAACTTCAACACGATGGAGCAGATGCAGGCTATCGTACAGGCTGCTGTTGAGACAAAGTCACCTGTTATCATGCAGGTTTCCAAGGGTGCTCGTAACTATGCTAATGCTACTATTCTCCGCTATATGGCAGAGGGTGCTGTCGCTTATGCAAAGGAGCTGGGCTGCGCTCATCCTGAGATTGTTCTGCACCTCGATCATGGTGACAGCTTCGAGCTCTGTAAGGATTGTATCGATATGGGCTTCTCTTCAGTAATGTATGATGGTAGCTCACTGCCATACGAGGAGAACATCAAGATTTCTCGTCAGGTTGTAGAGTATGCTCATCAGTATGATGTTACCGTAGAGTGTGAGCTCGGTGTGCTCGCAGGTGTTGAGGATGAGGTTGCTTCTGAGGTTAGTCACTACACAAAGCCTGAGGAGGTTATCGACTTCGCTACCCGTACAGGCTGCGACTCTCTGGCTATCTCTATCGGTACTTCTCATGGCGCTTACAAGTTCAAGCCCGAGCAGTGCACACGTGACCCGAAGACAGGTAGGCTCGTTCCTCCTCCACTCGCATTCGACGTGCTGGCAGAGATCGAGAAGAAGCTCCCTGGATTCCCAATCGTGCTTCATGGCTCTTCTTCTGTTCCTCAGGAAGAGGTTGACACCATCAATGCATACGGTGGCAAGCTGCCCGATGCAGTAGGTATCCCCGAGGAGCAGCTCCGCAAGGCTTCTAAGAGCGCTGTCTGCAAGATCAATATCGACTCAGACTCTCGTCTGGCAATGACAGCTGCTATCCGCAAGTATCTGGCTGAGCATCCTGACCACTTCGATCCTCGCCAGTATCTGAAGCCAGCTCGTGAGAACATGAAGAAGATGTACATCCACAAGATTGTAGATGTGCTTGGTTCTGACGGTAAGCTTGCTGAGTAATCGGTAGATAGAAAAATAAAAAATAATCCCCGCCATCAGATGTGGTGGGGATTATTTTTTTTATTTAGGTTGTTCGGCTTCGAGCCTGTCTATGGCTCCGGTTACCGGATTAAGCCATAAGTGAGTGGTATACCGCTTGTTGAAGAGTGCACCACTGAGAAGTTCCGTGTTACCGAACTGTGCTGCAGGCAGCTCTTCTTCAGCTATTGTACCATCGGCATTGAAGATGACAGACTTCATCTTGCCAGGGACATTGATATATATGCCTGGTTCCTGCTTGTGCTTCTTTTTTTCGTTGGCATCTGCCATCGGAGTGGCATGAAGGTTCTCTATATTAATATAATAAGGTGTACCAGACAAGTCGTCGTTATCAACTATTCCCAACTTCTTAGAGAATCGGAACAACAGTCTGGGGCTCGTCTCATTATCAGGAATAATGGTGATGACCTTTTCAAGAGTGTCTTTCTGGGAGATTCCCGCAAATAGACTGGTCAGTGCAAAGTCCTGCATGTCGAGTTGACTGAGCATCAGCTTCAGTTGAGCCCCGTCGCTTGGCATATTGTCTGCCTGGCCTCTTACCAGCAGGTTACGACTCTCGCGGATGTCGTAGATTTCGCGAGCTGTAAGTTCTGCCATCTTTGCAGTACTGCCAGAAGCGAGAATCTCTTCGTTCATAAATTGGCGAGGATTGGTTATCTGCTGTCGTGGAGCAGCCTTGAAAGCAGGGAACAGCTTTACTGGTTTTGGAGTTCCGTTGATGGAAAGAAGCACGCCGTCATTGGATAATGCTATATTGGCAGCTACAGTCTTGGGGTCAAATTTCACGGCAAAGCACTTCAGCGTATCAGCCACGCCTATAGCTTCTTGCCGTATCCCTGTGATGCGATATGCTACAGAAGGTACTGTGGGTACGTTCTTAAGTCGCAAATAACGGTCAGCATACTTGCAGAAGTCCCCTGGTGTATAACTTGTCTTTTCTATCTGTACAGTCACCTGTATGGCAGTTTTGGGAAGAAAGTAAATCGCCCCTTCGCTATTGACCCCAGGAACATACTGGCTGGTGCTGGTCTGTGCAGAGGCGGGAGATGGTAATAATGTATAAAAGATTAATGATAAACCTGAAATAAATCTCTTCATCTGTGTTTTTAATTAATTTGTCTACTATTATAAATGCCTAATTGTCTAACAGTCTAATGGTCTAGTCTCTTAGTCTTTTGAAAGCCTGTGGCAGATACTTGATGATGTCGCTTGCAATAACGCTTTCTTCACCGAGTTCCTTGGCAGCTATGTCACCGGCAAGACCGTGAAGATACATTCCTATAAGGCACGCATCCTTCTGCTTATATCCCCTTGCAAGCAGGCCGGTAATGATACCTGTGAGTACATCCCCGCTACCGGCTGTTGCCATTCCTGCATTGCCAGTGGAGTTGAAAATCACATGACCGTCAGGGAGGCAGAGGGCAGAATGGTGACCTTTCAGGATGACATAGCCTTCGATCTGCTCTGCGAGATTACGGGCTTTTGACAGACGTTCGTAACTTTCGTTGCAGTGCCCTTCCAGGCGTTCCAGTTCCTTTGGGTGCGGAGTCAAGATTATCCCCTTTGGCAGTTGCTGTATCCAGGCCCTGTGATTAGCAAGGATATTTATAGCGTCTGCATCTGCGACTATTGGGCATTGAGAACGGCGTAGTTGTGAGATTAGTGCCACCGCTGTCTGTTCGCTCGTGCCAAGGCCTGGCCCGATTCCCAATGCGTCAAAGTCCTCTGTGTCGACAGCTTCAGAGAAGACTGTCTCGTCACGGTCAAACTGTATTATCGCCTCCGGTGCACTTATCTGAAGTATCATGCTGTTCTGCTTTGGGGTATGAGTGTGCACCTTTCCTGCTCCGGAGCGCAGGCATGCCTGAGTTGCAAGGACAGAAGCCCCGGCCATACCGTAGCTCCCTGCTATAATCAGGGCATTTCCCATATTTCCCTTATGAGCGTATGGATTGCGTCTGAGAAGTAACGGGCGGATGTCGTTCTCCTCGGCAATAGAGTAATTTGACTCAATCTTCTCTATCCCTTCTTGGCTGAGACGGATGTCGAGTATCTTCAGCCTACCTATGAGCTGTTGATTCTCTGGGAAGAGGAAAGATAGTTTCTTCTGCCCCAGGGTCAATGTCAGGTCGGCACGTATGATGTTTGCGCGGATATTGTAACTGTTGTCCTCAGTCATCAATCCTGATGGAACATCAATACTTACTACCTGTGCAGGGCTGTTGTTGATGTATTTCACCAATGAGGCGAATCCCCCAGCAAGAGGCTTGTTTAGCCCTGAACCGAAAAGACCGTCAACCACGAGCATCCCCTCTTCTAGGCGAGGAGGCTCAAACTCTTCTGTGACCTCGACAAAACCAGTCACCCGCTTGTCGATCATACGGGCTTTGTTGGCTGCACAGTCTTCCGAAAGGTGTCCGGAGATATTAAAAAGATAAGTCTTGACGTCGTATCCCTTGTCGGAGAGAATACGCGCTACTGCTAAAGCATCGCCACCGTTGTTCCCATAGCCTGCGAATACTACGACGGGAGTAGAATTAGACCATTCTAAGGAAATTGCATTTGCGATAGCTTTAGCAGCACGCTCCATCAGATCGATTGACTTGATGGGCTCGTTCTCTATAGTATACCTGTCCAGTTCGTGTATCTGGGCACTAGTGAAAAGTTTCATAGTGCAAAAGTAATGAAAAAGAGTCATAGAAAACACGGATTAACACAGATTAATACTATTTTTTCTGGAAAAACGTTGAAATGTGTTACTTTTTTAGTAATTTTGCAGAAAAATTTGTCATTCCCATTATGAGCATCGTTAAGATTAAGGATAAATCTTTTAAGGTCTCTATTCCTGAGACAGAGATAAAAAGTCGGGTGAAAGCTTTGGCAGAGCAGATTAATAAAGATTTGGCAGGTAAGAATCCATTGTTCCTCTGCGTCTTAAACGGTTCATTTATTTTTGCAGCTGATTTGCTTCGTGAGATAACGATTCCTTCGAATATCTCATTCGTGAAGCTGGCTTCATACCAGGGAACTACTTCTACGGGAAAGGTGAAAAAAATAATAGGACTGAATGAGGATCTCACTGGGCGTACGATTGTTATCATTGAGGACATCGTAGACACAGGCCACACCATGAAGCAGATGCTAGAATCGCTGGGCACGCATAATCCGGCATCAGTGCATATTTGTACTCTCTTCGTGAAGCCGGATAAGCTGGAGGAACCTCTGGATATCGATTATTTTGCGTTTAGTATCCCTGACGACTTTATCGTTGGCTACGGTCTTGATTATGATCAGGAGGGCAGAGGACTGAAAGACATCTATACAATTCTTGATAATAAAGGGTAAATAACAAAAATAAATTCAGGATAATGAAGAATATTGTAATTTTCGGCGCTCCGGGGTCTGGGAAAGGTACACAGAGCGACAAGTTGATTGAGAAGTATGGTCTTAACCATATATCTACCGGTGACGTGCTTCGTGCAGAGATTAAGAAAGGTACAGAACTAGGTAAGACGGCAGCCAGCTATATCGACAAGGGGAATCTTATCCCTGACGATCTGATGGTAAGCATTCTTGCCTCTGTCTATGACAGTTTCGGTGACCATAAAGGAGTAATTTTCGATGGTTTCCCCCGTACTATCCCACAGGCTGAAGCTCTGAAGAAAATGCTTGATGAGCGTGGTGACCGGGTGGCTGCAATGATTGAGCTTGACGTGCCGGAGGACGAGCTTATGAAGCGTCTTATCCTCCGTGGACAGCAGAGTGGACGTGCTGATGACAATGAGGAGACTATCAAAAAGCGCCTCGTGGTATATCACTCTCAGACTCAGCCGCTAATAGAATGGTATAAGAATGAGGGCATCCATTATCATATTGATGGACAGGGTGAGCTCGACCGTATCTTCACAGATATTTGTGAGGTAATGGACAGAATATAATATGGAGAGTAATTTCGTAGATTACGTAAAGATAATGTGCCGCTCCGGAAAGGGCGGTAAGGGCAGCATGCACCTTAAGCACGTGAAATATAACCCAAATGGCGGTCCTGATGGAGGTGACGGCGGCAAGGGAGGAAGTATATATCTTCGCGGCAATCATAACTACTGGACTCTGCTCCACCTGAAATATGAGCGTCATATCTTCGCTGAGCATGGAGGTAACGGTGGTAAGGATAAATGTCATGGTACTGATGGTAAGGATGTCTATATCGACGTGCCTTGTGGTACTGTTGTATACAATGCAGAGACGGGAAAATACGTCTGCGATGTTACGTATGATGGTCAGGAGGTGTTGCTTCTGAAAGGCGGTCGTGGAGGACTTGGCAACTTCCAGTTCCGTTCTGCCACAAATCAGGCTCCACGTTATGCGCAGCCAGGAGAACCGATGCAGGAGATGACAATCATCCTCGAGTTGAAGCTTCTGGCTGACGTCGGTTTGGTGGGTTTTCCTAATGCAGGTAAGTCCACATTGGTGTCATCACTTTCAAATGCCCGTCCGAAGATAGCTAACTATCCCTTTACTACGATGGAACCCTCGCTTGGTATCGTGGGCTATCGCGACAACAAGTCGTTTGTGATGGCAGATATCCCAGGTATAATTGAAGGAGCTTCAGAAGGAAAAGGCCTCGGACTTAGGTTCTTGCGTCATATCGAGCGAAACTCACTGCTGCTCTTTATGGTTCCAGGTGATACTGATGACATAAAGCGCGAATATGAGATATTGCTGAATGAGTTGAGACAGTTTAATCCGGAGATGCTCGACAAGCATCGCGTGCTGGCAGTGACAAAATGTGACCTCCTCGATGAAGAACTTGTTGAGATGCTCCGTGAGACACTGCCTGACGACCTGCCTGTAGTGTTTATCTCCGCAGTAACAGGCTACGGGCTTGAGGAACTTAAGGACGTGCTTTGGAATGAACTCAATGCTGAAAGTAATAAGCTTCAGGCACTTACATCGGAGGACTCGCTGGTGCATCGTGATAAGGACATGACTCGTTTTGCTGAGGAAATGGCCGACGAGGGAGAGGATGATGATATTGAATATATCGACGAAGATGAGATAGAAGACCTTGACGATTTCGAGTACGATGAAGATAGCTCAACTTCTTTTACCAATTTTTAAAAAAGTTGGAATTTTATAACATTATATCGATTCTTTTAATTAATTTTGCACCCGTAAAATAAATAATGGGCGTGAGCCTCAAATAATAATTAACAACAATTCTAAATTTATGCAGAAAAGATTGTTCTTTTTGGTTGCCGTGCTGTTAACACTTTCGTTAACGGCTATGGCTCAAATTACAACTTCAAGTATGACAGGAAAGGTGACTCTCGACGACGAAAAGGGCGAGGAGGTCATCGGTGCAACTGTTGTGGCTGTACATGAACCTTCTGGTACTCGTTACACTGCAGTAACAAATACCAGTGGTCGATTTTCTATTAATGGTATGCGTACTGGTGGCCCATACAATGTGACTGTTTCTTACATCGGTTATCAGTCGAAGACTCTGAAGGGTATTGTCCTTCAGCTTGCTGAAACCTATAATATCGCCATCTGGCTCTCTGAGGATGCGACTCAGCTTTCAGAGGTGGTCATCAGCGGTAAGGCTTCTAAGTTTGCTGCCGAGAAGACAGGTGCTGCTACCAATATCAACAGCTCGCAGATTGCAAATCTGCCAACGGTAAGCCGCTCAATTACGGATGTTACACGTCTGTCTCCTTATGGAGGTAACGGTATGAGCTTTGCTGGTAGTGACGGTCGTACCGCCAATTTCACTGTAGACGGTGCAAACTTCAATAACAACTTTGGTTTGTCGGATAAGCTCCCAGGTGGTGGTAACCCAATATCTATTGATGCTATTGAGGAACTTCAGGTTGTTATCTCGCCATACGATGTACGTCAGACCAACTTCATCGGTGGTGGTGTAAACGCCATTACAAAGTCTGGTACCAACACCTTCAAGGGCAGTGCATATATCTATCATCGTAATGAGAATATGCGTGGTGATGCTGTTTATGGCCAGCAGATTCCAAGTGCTCGCGAGAAGGACCGTCAGACAACATATGGTTTCACTTTCGGTGGTCCGATTATTAAGGATAAGCTGTTCATTTTTGCTAATGCTGAAATGATTAAGACTCCAACAATTGCCAATCGCTGGAGAGGTTCTGCCAATGGTGTTGGAGACGTAACAAGTTATCTTTCTCGTACTACTCTTGCAGACCTTCAGACAGTTTCTGACTTTGTAAAGAGCAAGTATGGTTACGACACAGGTTCATATACCGATTTCCCTGCTGATGAGGATACTTATAAGATTCTTGCACGTTTGGATTGGAATATTACAGACAGACACCATCTGGCATTACGTTACAACTATACAAAGAATACTCTTTGGAATGCTTGTAACGCATCTTCTATGGACGGAGGTACTCGTTCTGCATTCAACAGATTGTCTGAGTATTCTATGTCATTTGCAAACTCAATGTACAGCATGGAGAATCTGGTTCACTCTTTCTCACTCGACTTAAACAGCCGTCTGACAGATAATCTCTCTAACCAGTTGCTTGCAACATATTCAAAACTTGACGATATCCGTGGAACAAACTCTAGTGAGTTCCCATTTATTGATATTCTCGATGGCTTTGGTGATCCAACAAGTCCTGGTAACTATATGGCTCTGGGATATGAGTTGTTTACATATAACAATGCTGTTCATAACACTATCTGGAACATCAAGGACGATGTAACTTATTACATGGGTTCTCATAAGATTATGGCAGGTATCACATTCGAGCATCAGATGGCAGATAACCAGTATATGCGTAATGGTACAGGTTACTACCGTTACAGCAGTATTGATGATTTCATCTCAGGTGCTGCTCCTGAAATCGTTTGTCTGACTTATGGTTATGATGGTGAGTCTAAGCCTGCAGCTCGTGTACAGTTTAATCGTGCAGGTATTTATGCTCAGGACGAGTGGAATGTTAACGATAAGTTTAAGTTGACTTTCGGTACCCGTATTGATGGTCTGTTCTTCAATAATGGCGATTTGATGACGAATAACGCTATCAAAGCTCTCGACTACAATGGACGTAGTATTGATACTGGTAAGTGGCCTTCAAACAGCATCACTTTCTCTCCTCGTGTAGGATTCACATACGATGTGTTTGGTGACAAAAGCCTTAAGCTTCGTGGAGGTTCTGGTCTCTTCTCTGGTCGTCTGCCTCTCGTATTCTTCACAAATATGCCAACAAACGGTGGTATGGTTCAGTATCAGGCTCAGTTGAATGCTGCCAATCTTGCTAAGAAATTCCCTAATGGCGAGTATTCTATGAATGACTTTGCTGGTGGTCTTGTTACAGATGGTAAAGGCGGATATATCGAGCCTTTGAAGGAAAAACTCTTCGCTATGGGATATCCTTCTACAGTATCTCCAGATGACGGTACCGTTCCTTCATCTATCTCTGCAGTTGATCCTGACTTCAAGATGCCTCAGGTATGGAAGACTTCTCTTGCTATCGATTATCAGATTCCTGTTAGTTTCCCATTCTCTGTAACTCTTGAGGGTATTTACAATAAGAAGATTCATGACAATAGCATTTCTGACTGGAGTATGCGTCCAGTAGAGGGCTTCGCTCGTTGGAATGGTGTTGATAACCGTCCTATCTATCCTTCTGGTTTCCGTTCAGGAACAAAGGCATTTGTACTTGAGAATACAAGTAAGGGATATGGTTGGAGTGCAAACATTACTCTTAATGCACAGCCATTTGAGTGGTTGAGCCTGATGGCTGCTTACACACATACTGTTTCTAAGGAGGTAACTGGTATGCCTGGTTCTGCAGCTGAGTCAGCATTTACTTATGTGCCAACAGTGAATGGTCCGAACAATATCAAACTTCACAATTCACAGTATGTTACTCCTGACCGTATTGTAGCAAACGCCACTCTCCATGATAAGAGCGGAAACCATTACAGCCTTATCTATGAGACATGGCGCGGTGGTTACAACTACTCTTATATGATGGCTAACGATATGAATGGCGATGGATATAACTATGACGCTATCTATATCCCAAGAGATAATGAGGTTGGAGTAAATCAGGGGGATTTCCGTTTCGCAACTGCTGGCGACATGCAGCGATTCATGGATTTCGTTCACAACGACAGTTATCTGAAGAGTCATCAGGGCGAATATGCTGAGGCTTATAGTGTTTATTCTCCTTGGGTACATCGAGTAGACTTTGCATACAAGCATGACTTCAAACTGAATGTGGGTAAGACAACTCACAGACTGCAAGTAAGTCTCGATGTAAAGAATGTTCTGAACATCTTCAACTCTGAGTGGGGCGTAGCCAAATACATGAATTCCACATTGAACGATGGTCGTATCCTCAGATATGAGAATACAGATGCACAGGGATATCCCGTATTCTCTACACCTAGTGCAGTAAGCGCAAAGACAGAGACTTGGGTTCCTAATTACTCTATTGGTCAGTGCTGGTATGCTTCTATTGGTATCAAATATATGTTTAATTAATTATAGACTGTTTAAGTATGAAACTAAGATATATTTTTGGCGTTGTTCTGTCTGCAATTCTTCTAGTGAGTTGCTCTGATGAAGATTCTAAGGCAGGCTCTTTGGACGGCATAAAACTTGATCAGACATTCCTTTCTATTGATGAAAAGGGTGGAACTGCTACTGTTTCTATCAACACCAATGATAGCTGGGCTTTCGAGGAAATCTTTACTCTGAAATCGAAAGATGCAAATGGTAATAGTATTACAACGAATCACCCTCTGCCAGCATGGCTCACAGCCAGTGCCGTTTCAGGACCTGCAGGTCAGACAATAGTTACATTCAGTGCAGAAGCTACCAGTGGCGGACGTGAAGCTGAACTTCATATAAAGATGGGCAATAATATTCAATATCTTATTGTTCGTCAGGGATCTCTTGAAGCTTCTGATGCTACATGTGCTGATGTTATAGCAGGTGCCGATGGTAAGACATTCCGTGTAAAGGGTGTCTGCACAGGTATCTATAACACAACATACGGAAACTGGTATCTTGACGATGGTACAGGACAAATCACTATTTATGGTACTCTTGACAAGGAAGGTAAGACAAAGAACTTCACCAGTCTTGGTCTTGAAGTAGGTGATATCGTAACAGTTGAAGGTCCTAAGACTACCTATGGTACAACAGTAGAACTTGTAGATGTTACAGTTATTAAGATAGAGAAATCTCTCATTAAGGTTGTAACGGAGCCTGCTGAAGTAGGTAAGGAAGGAAAAGATATTGAGGTTAAAGTTGCTTATAAGGGTAATGGCGCTTTTGCAAATATCCAAGATGGAGCGCAGGAGTGGGTTAAGTATGTTGATATGAAACACATTCCAGGTGTCGCTACTGTTCGTGATACTAATCCTGCTGACACTGCAGTATTTAAGTTCCAGATAGCTCCAAATCCAGGTGAAGGACGTAAGGCTTCTATTGAGTTCAAGTCTTATAATGGTAAGAACTCATCATCAGTAACGTATACTATCTCTCAGGAAGCTAACGTTCTGCCTCATGGTCAGAATCCAGAGGATCCATTCTCTGTAGCCGAGGCTATTGCTAAGTGTAAGGCTATTGGTAATACTTCAGATGGCGTAATCTATTATGCTAAGGGTATTATATCATCTATTTCAAGCATTGATACCGGTAGCTATGGTAATGCCACATTCAATATCTCTGATGATGGAAACGATGAAAATGCAATTGTCTGCTACCGTTCGTTCTTCCTGGATAATGCCAAGTTTACTTCTGAGGATCAGATTAAGGTTGGTGACGAGGTTGTTATCACAGGTAAGCTTGTTAACTATAAGGATAAGGCTGGCAAGGAGACACCAGAGTTCTCTGGCAATGTATATGTATACTCATATAAGAAGGCATCAAATGATCCTGGAACCAAGAATAATCCGTTCACTATAGCACAGGCTATTGCTTATATTGATGGAGGTGGAAAGGATAACGTATACGTCAAAGGAGTCGTTTCTGAATTAGTCAGTGGCGGATTCGGAGCTCAGTATGGCAATGGCTCTTTCTATATCTCAGACGATGGAAAGAAATATGGTGACGCAACTAAGGACTTTGAGGCTTATCAGGTAAACTGGCTTGGTAATCAGAAGTGGACTGAGGGTACTCCCCAGATTGCCGTTGGCGATGTGGTGATTCTATATGGACCACTCACCAAGTATAAGACAACTTATGAGACACAGGGTAAGAGTGCAGCATATATATACACTCTTAACGGTAAGACGAAGTAATTAAGATAATCTTCATAATGACTCCCGACATTCATGATAATGTCGGGAGTTTTTTTGTTCTTTTCGAAAGAAATTGCTAAGAAATGTTTGCATTCCGAAATAAATGTGTACCTTTGCACCAAAATTATATAATTGATCTATAGATATAAATGAGAAGATTGTTTATAATAGCTGTTTCGCTGCTTATGATGACAGTGTCAGCTGTTGCACAGGTGACAACATCGGCTATCTCAGGTGTGGTGAAGGCAGATGGTGAGGAAGCCATTGGTGCTACTATAACAGCAAAGGATACACGTTCAGGTGCAATCTATCGTGCAGTGACAAATGTCGAAGGCCGTTATGCCATTAGCGGAATGCGTGCAGGAGGTCCCTATGAGGTCGAGATATCGTATATTGGCTATCAGACACAGAAATTTACAGATGTACAGCTGGCATTGGGACAGGATGCTGTACTTGATGCTACTCTTTCTGAAAACAGTGAGTTGCTCCAGGAGGTAGTTGTTGTTTCGACAGGCCGCAGCAATATGCGTACCGACCGTGCTGGAAGTGTAACCAGTGTGAATGCCGGGGAGATGGCTCTTGTACCTACAGTTAGCCGTTCGATGAATGATATTATGAAGCTTACACCGACAGGTGCCAACACTGGTAATGGCTTTGCTGTGGGAGGAGGTAACTTCCGTCAGTCGTATGTTACTATCGACGGTGCTGCGTTTAACAATGCTTTTGGTATCGGAGGCAACCTGCCTGGTGGTGGATCTCCCGTATCCTTAGATGCTCTTGATCAGATTTCTGTATCCACCTCTCCTTTCGATGTGCGTCAGAGCGGATTCACTGGTGGTGCCATCAATGCAGTTACTAAGAGCGGAACGAATGAGTTCAAGGCTTCTGCCTATAGTTATACAACGAATGTGCATCTGCGTGGTAATAAGGTTGGCGACCTGACAGAGATTCCACGTACTCAGGATCATTCTACAATGTATGGTGCTACTATTGGAGGCCCGATTATCAAGGATAAACTGTTCTTCTTCCTAAACGGAGAAATTGAAGATAATGTAAAAGCAGGCCCTACCGCCGTGGCAAGTGCCGATGGCGCAACTTGGGACCCTAGCGACAATCTTGTTCATCGGCCTTCTGTGTCTGACATGGAGATGATCCAGAAGTATCTTGCAAATACCTATAATTACACCCCTGGTCCCTATCAAGGCTACAGCGACAAGGGACCTGCACATAAGATCCTTGTACGTCTTGACTGGAATATTGATGACAACAACAAACTCAATGTACGTTTCTCAAAGTCTAAGTCGAAAAGCATCAGTTCACCATCGTCTTCCGTGAGTCCACTGAGCTCCTCGGCAGTATATCCTGGAGATGTGTCGAAAGGTGTGCGTTCAGGATATAATATCTCTTCAAGTTCTGCCCTCTATTTCCAGAGCCAGCGCTATGCAAAGGAATACAACTTCACCTCTGTGGCAGCAGAGTGGAATGCCAAGTGGGGGGCTGTTCATAACACCCTTCGTGGCACTTATTCCTATCAGCATGAGCCACGTACATATGAGGGCGGTACATTCCCAACGACACACATCTTGAAGGATGGTGCTGCCTTTGTGGCTTTTGGACCAGACCTTTTTACGGCAGGAAATACTGCAAGTGTGAAGACATTTGTTGGAACTGATGAATTGAATTTCACAATCGGAATTCATAAGATGATTGCCGGTATTCAGTTTGAAGCCAATGAGGCTACCAATGGCTTCATGCAGGGTGGAAACGGCCTGTTTATTTATAGTTCGTGGGATGATTTTGTGAATCATAATGCTCCTGCCGCATATCTGGTAACTATGTCTGCTGATGCTGATGGCTCACAATTTCTTGCCAAGATGAAGTCGCAACAACTTTCAGTCTATCTGCAGGATCAAATGAATATTTCTGATCGGTTCCGCCTAACGGCAGGCTTGCGTATGGAAAAGCCAATCTATCCTGCACTGGAGAACAACTACAACCACCAGTTCGCTCAGCTGGTATTCGATAATAATAAGTATGAGACAGATCAGCTGCCTGAAGGTTCGCTAACTATAAGCCCGCGGATTGGCTTCAACTGGGACATCACCGGTGACCAGCATTTCGTACTCCGTGGCGGTACGGGATATTTTATCGGTCGCCTTCCTTTCGTATGGCTTGTTTCTGCTGTAGGAAACTCTAACTGCGGACAGATTCAGTACGGATATATGGATCCTTCGCAGGCTACAGCAGGCATCCCGACATTCTCTCCGAGTGTGGCAGAGCAGATTAAAACACTTGATATGACCAAGGTCGGTGGTTACAATCCTGCGCCTCCTGCTTCTCCTACAATAATTGACAAGAGCCTTAAGATGAATGCAGTGTGGAAGACATCACTGGCCCTTGATGTAAAGCTGCCTCATGATATCGACTTTACACTTGAGGGAATGTATAGCCGCGACTATAATCCTGCTGTGGTGCGCAATGCCAATATCCGACGTCTTGGCTCTTCTACCGTTGAGATAGCTCCTGGCGACTGGCGTAAGCTATATACTACAAATGTTAAGGGTGTTAATCCTTATATCATTACCAATGGTCCTAGTGGCGCATATTATTATTCTGTGACTGCTGCACTGGCAAAGAAGTTTAACTTCGGGCTTGACTTAAAGGCATCTTATACTTATTCCAAGTCAAAAAGTTATGGTGACGGTATTGGAGATCAGGTTACTTCTGCCTACTATACCAACCGCTATAGTGTGAATGCAGTCAATGATATGGAACTGGGTTATGCAACCTATGTTGCTCCTCATCGCCTGCTTATCACCGCCAACTACCGCAAGGAATATGCCAAGCACTTTGCATCAACCATCGGTCTGGTCTACGAGGGAATGAACAATGGGTTCATCGGTGGCTCCACTTATCGCTATTCTCGCTTCTCATATGTCCTTAACACTGGACGATCAAATATTGTGGGCGATGGAGGTGCTAATAACTTGATGTTTATTCCTGAGTCGCGTGCAGCCCTTGATAGTTGGAATTTCACAGATTTGCAGGGGTATACGGCAAATCAACAGCGCGATGATTTCTGGGCATATATACAGCAGGACGACTATTTGAAAAATCATACTGGTGAATATGCAGAACGCGGCGGCGCTATCATGCCATGGCATCATCAGCTAGACCTGAAGTTCATGCAGGATGTGTATCTCAAAGTAGGAGGTAAGCGCAATACGCTGCAATTTGGAGTTGATATTGAGAACTTGCCAAACCTCATCAACAAGCACTGGGGCGTATATAAGCAAATTAACTCTATGATGCCACTGACCTATACTGCTGCGACAGGAACATACAATTTTGCCAAGTACGGCGATGATGTGCTCTCCAAGACAACTTCTGACTACAACGGATTTATGTCGACATATCGAATACAGTTCAGTATCAGATATATATTTAACTAAACAAACAAATCCTCGCCAACTGGCGAGGATTTGTTTGTTAGTAGGGACACCCGGGCTCGAACCGGGGACCTCTGCAATGTGACTGCAGCGCTCTAAACCAACTGGGCTATGCCCCTGACTTTTTGTTTGCGGCTGCAAAGGTAATCATTTTTTCTGAATTTAGCAAAATGTTTGATGGAAAATTACTCATATGCCTATCAATAAATCGGAAAATGACCTTGGTTATTGAAAAAATTCATAATTCTTCCCTTAAGATACGTATTTTTTCTTAATTCTTAATTCTTAATTCTTATTTTCTTCGTACCTTTGCACCATAAATTCGAATTTATAATATTATTATGGCACAAGAAGATGTATTTAAGAAGATCGTGAGCCACTGTAAGGAGTATGGTTTTGTATTTCCTTCAAGTGAGATTTACGATGGATTAGGCGCTGTGTATGACTATGGTCAGAATGGTGTGGAGTTGAAGAATAACATTAAGCAGTATTGGTGGAAGGCCATGACGATGCTTCATGAGAATATTGTAGGTATCGACTCGGCAATCTTCATGCATCCTACAATATGGAAGGCTTCTGGTCATGTTGATGCATTCAATGACCCTCTTATAGACAACCGTGACTCAAAGAAACGTTATCGTGCTGACGTGCTTATAGAGGACCAGATTGCAAAATACGACGAGAAGATTCAGAAAGAAGTAGAGAAGGCTCGCAAGCGTTTTGGAGACAGCTTTGATGAGGCTAAGTACTTAGAGACCTCTGAGCGTGTGAAGGAGACTAAAGAGAAGCGTGACAACCTGCATGCCCGCTATGCTGCTGCTATGCAGGGACCAGACCTGGCAGAGCTGAAGCAGATTATCCTTGATGAAGGAATTGTATGTCCAATTAGCGGAACTCGTAACTGGACTGATGTACGACAGTTCAACCTGATGTTCTCTACAGAGATGGGTGCTTCGGCAGATGCTTCGATGAAGATATATCTTCGTCCGGAGACAGCTCAGGGTATCTTCGTGAATTACCTTAACGTTCAGAAAACGGGACGTATGAAGATTCCTTTTGGCATCGCACAGATTGGTAAGGCTTTCCGTAACGAGATCGTTGCCCGTCAGTTCATCTTCCGTATGAGGGAGTTCGAACAAATGGAGATGCAGTTCTTCGTACAGCCAGGAACCGAACTTGAGTGGTTCCAGAAGTGGAAAGAAACACGCATGAAGTGGCATCTGGCCTTGGGCTTTGGTGCAGAGAACTATCGCTTCCACGACCATGACAAACTGGCTCACTATGCTAACGCTGCTACTGATATCGAGTTTAAGATGCCATTTGGATTCAAAGAGGTTGAGGGCATCCATTCTCGTACAAACTTCGACCTCTCTCAGCATGAGAAGTATTCTGGTAAGAGTATCAAGTACTTTGATCCTCAGACCAATGAGAGCTATACTCCGTATGTTATTGAGACTTCAATCGGTGTTGACCGTATGTTCCTCTCTATCATGTGTCATTCTTATGATGAGGAGAAACTTGAGAACGGTGAGACTCGTGTAGTACTTAAGTTGCCTGCAGCACTTGCTCCTGTTAAGTGTGCAGTGATGCCACTGGTTAAGAAGGACGGCCTGCCAGAGAAAGCTCGTGAGATCATTGATCAGCTGAAGTTCCACTTCAACTGTCAATATGATGAGAAAGACTCTATCGGTAAGCGCTATCGTCGTCAGGATGCCATAGGTACGCCATATTGCGTAACTGTAGACCATGACACACTGACAGATGGATGCGTAACCCTCCGTTTCCGTGATACAATGGAACAGGAGCGAGTTAAAATCAGTGAGCTCAACTCTATCATTGAGGATAAAGTAAGTATCACGTCATTACTGAAGAAACTCCAATAAGAATGAATAATTGGAAGTATGTATTGCTCACAATGATACTGTTCCCTCTATTGGGAATAGTATCGTCGTGTAGCGAAGAGTCGGAGGAAACCAGTGAGTATGATAACTGGCAGCAGCGCAATGAAAATGCAATCGTTCAGTGGGCGGCTAACTCCAGTTTCCGCAAGATAAAGACCTTTAGTAAGGATCCAAGTTCTGCTGGTGATAACAGTGACTATATCTATGTTCAGGTGTTAGAGACGGGTGACGGGACAGATAGTCCGCTATACTGTGATACAGCCCGTGTTGCTTATCGTGGCTGTTTTATTCCCACTAAGTCATATTCTGAGGGGTATGTCTTCGATCAGTCATACCTTGGTGAGTTCAACTGGGCAACTGCAGGCATGACTGACTTTCCAATAACCAGTAGCTTGCGTGATGGCTTTAGTACTGCACTGATGAATATGCACAGAGGTGACCGGTGGCGTGTGTATATGCCATACCAGTTGGGTTACGGCACCACAGTATCGGGCTCTATACCTGCTTATAGTAACCTGATCTTTGATATTGCTCTTCTGGATTTCTGGCATCCAGGAGACGTTCACCCTTCGTTTAAGGCTCGTAAGAAATAAAAGGTAATCAGTAGTGTTATGCCCAAGTATGCAGACTATATCAAAAGAATCGAAATCGACTCACTGTGGAGTGGTAAGAAACATATCGTATGGGATCTGAATCGTCAGGTAAATATTCTTAGCGGTAGTAACGGTCAGGGAAAAAGTACTATTCTTAATAAGGTCGTAAGAGGTCTTACAGCCGGTGGCGAGTTCCCTAGTCATATGCTTAAGGGAGTTAAACTTGATGTCGTACCGGAAGATGCCAAGTGGATTCGTTTTGACGTCATTCGTTCACTAGACTCCCCTGTACTTGACCTCGACACAATGTCGCATGTAGATACCAGGATTTCGTCTGCTCTTGACTTTCAGCTGTATCACCTACAGCGTAAGTATCTTGACTATCAGGTGAATATTGGTAATCGCATCATAGAGCAGCTTCAGGCAGGCAATACTGATGCAGCCCAGCAGCTGTCACTTCAGAAGAAACGTTTCCAGGACATCGTTGATGACCTGTTCTCTGAGACAGGTAAGAAGATTGTGCGTACGGAGAACGAAATCCGTTTCTCACAGATCGGAGAGACTCTTGTACCATATCAGTTGTCAAGTGGTGAGAAACAGATGCTTGCTATTTTGCTCACCGTGTTGGTAGAGGATAACCTGCCCTGTGTCCTTTTTATGGATGAGCCAGAGGTCTCGCTGCATATAGAGTGGCAAAAACGTCTCATTGATCTCTGTCTGGAGTTGAACCCAAATGTTCAGATTATACTGACCACACACTCTCCAGCAGTTATTATGAATGGTTGGGTTGATAGTGTTACAGAGGTGAGCGACATAACAGTGTAATGCCAAGTAAACTCAGGGATAATATTAACAGTAAGTATTTTGAGGCTGCCAATGCCTTAAAATCGAAGAAGGCAAGGCGCAGGATTGTCGCATATGTCGAAAGTTATGATGACATTTACTTTTGGCGAACGGTATTGTCTGATTTCGAGAACGACAAGCTATACTTTGAGGTGATGTTGCCTTCTAAAGGTGAGCTGACACGAGGTAAGAAGTCCGTGCTCATGAACTTTCTCAAAGGCGAGCCTCTCGGCAGAGACATGATTGCATGTGTAGATGCAGACTATGACTATCTTATAGCCGGACGAACTCAGCAGTCTAAGAAGGTGATTGAGAGTCCTTATGTCTTTCATACCTATGTCTATGCTATAGAGAATTACCAGTGTTATGCTCCTTCACTTCATAACGTTTGTGTATCAGTAACACTCAACGACCACAGGATTTTTGATTTCAGGGAATATTTCAGCCTTTTCAGTGAGACTCTTTTCCCACTGTTTGTGTGGTCGATAATGCTGTATCGCAATGGGAACTACCCGAAATTCTCAATTTCCGACTTCAACCGTATTGCTGATCCAGGAGGCTTCAGCGTGCATAATCCAGAGGCGTCAATATCCAATGTGAAGCGGAAAGTGCATACTAAGATAAACGAACTACAGCGGATGTTTCCTGAGGCAAAAGAAGAATATCTAAAGACCAAGAATGATCTTAAGATATTGGGAGTTACACCACAGACCACCTATTTATATATACAAGGTCATCATCTCTTTGATACCGTAGTGTCACCCATTTTGTCGAAGGTGTGCAATTTATTGCGTCAGGAGCGTCAGAATGAGATTTATCATGCAACGGCTCATAAGACGCAGAAACGTAATGAGATGACCTGCTATGAGAATTCTCTACAGGACATAAAGGTCATGCTGAAGAAAAATAGCGGCTATACGTCTTCAGATCAGTTCCGCCTTCTTCAGAATGACATTAGGAAATACCTAGACTATAGCGTGTAAATACGCTGTCTGTATTTATACGAAAGTTTCCAGGAATTTCACTTCTCCTTCAACTTTTACTTCCTTCTCTGTGGCTGGGATTAATACTGTATCACCCAATTGGAAAGACAGTTCCTGTCCATTGCAGGAGAGTTTCCCTTTACCTTTCACAGCAATAAGTATCACAAAAGAGTCGAGTTCAGAGTAATCAAGTGTCATCGGTTCATTAAGATCATACACTGCTGTTGTAAAATAAGGACAAGATACTACTTGAACTCCCTCGTTTTTCACTGGACTGTAATCTGTGCGGTAATTATCTAAGACTGTATAGTCGATGCTTTCGGAAGCCAGTTGAGTGTGAAGTTCGCGGTAATTACCATTCTTGTCCTTGCGTTTATAGTCATAGATACGATAGGTCACATCACTCGTCTGCTGAATCTCCGCCACGAAACATCCAGCACCAATGGCATGTATGCGTCCGGCGGGAATGAAGAATACGTCACCCTCATGCACCTCATAACGGGCCAGAGCATCGGTGATGGTGCCATTCTCTACCATATGCTTGTACTCTTCTGGCGTGATTTTCTTCTTCAAACCATTGAATAAACAAGGTCTTTGCATCTTTGTGTCATTATCTTCCTGGCTCCCCAGGCAATACCACATCTCGGTCTTTCCATGGTTCTTGCCATGACGATGGGCAATCTCGTCATTCGGATGAACTTGAATAGATAGATCCTGACGTGCGTCGATGAATTTTATCAGTAGAGGAAACTCGTCGCCAAAGCGCTGGTAGTTCTCGTCACCCACCAATTGACCTTTCATCTCTTTAACCAATTGGTTGAGGCTCTTGCCTTTATGCTCACCATTGCTAACAATGGTTTCATTGTCCTTTACTCCTGATATTTCCCAACTCTCACCGATTTGGGTATTGGGTGTTGGGCATTGGCTATTGTTGACATCCAAATGCTTGAAAGGGATAATTTTGTCGCCTCCCCAAATTGTCTGTTTTAATAATGGTTCGAACTTAAACATCGTCTTTATACACTTTTCTAAATTACATTTTCATTAATTTTCTTTCCAGAAACTTCTGGTAAAGAGCACTAATACTGTCATTATTTCAAGACGTCCCATAAGCATCAACAATGAGAGAATCCACTTTATATAGTAAGGCATTTCCGACCAAGTGATATTTGCACCGATATCAGTTGACAGCGAAGGACCGATATTGCTCACACAACTCAGTGCAATGACGATACTATTAATCATGTCGATACCTGACAGTATCATAATGGCGGCAGTGACTAACATCATTAATATGAAGAGAGTCAGGAATGAGAATAGTGCCACAATTCTAGATTGAGGTACACTCTGCCCATTAATCTTCACTGGCAATACAGCATTAGGGTGCACGATTTGGCGGAAATTATTTTGTAGTGCCTTCAATGTCATCACTGCACGAATGCACTTGAATCCGCCGCTAGTGCTTCCTGCACAGGCTCCTACGAACATCACTGCTCCCAGGATAATCCATGTGATATGAGGCCATCTGGCAACGTCATCGCTAAAGATACCTGTTGTAGTCATGAAAGATACGACTTGGAAAAGTCCACTGCGAAGTGCATGTTCAAGACCATAACCCGATTGGGTAAAAAGCACTGCTGTGATGCTGACTGTGGCTAGAATCACTACGCTAATATAGAATTTAAATTCAGAGTTCTTGAACAATGTCGAGAACTTAACTTTGAATATACTTGTATATAATAAGGTGAAATTTATGCCTGCAAGGAATTGGAAAAGGATTGCTATATAATCTATTCTTGCATCACGAAAGAATGCTAGGGAGTCATTATGTATGGAAAATCCTCCTGTGGCAGTGGTGGTCATAGAATAGTTGATGGCATCAAACCAGTTCATTCCTGCCATCCAGAAAGCCAGTCCACAGCCTATCGTGAGAATAAGATAGATGCTCCATATCCATTTTGCCGTAGTAGAGAGTCGGGGATGCATCTTTGCCTTTATTGGTCCGGTAGCCTCTGCTGCAAAGACTTTCACACTACCCCCCACAAGCGAAGGCAAGATAGCGATGGTGAAGAACACTATTCCTAATCCTCCTATCCACTGCATCAGTGAACGCCAGAATAGTATTCCATGGGGTAGTATCTCTACATCATCGAAAATGCTTGCACCGGTAGTGGTAAAACCGGACATCGTTTCAAAGTATGCATCCGTAGGGTTTGTAACACAGCCATGTACTAGGAATGGTATCATGCCGAATATGGAAAAAACCACCCACACAGCGGTTACTACGACGAAAGCATCATGGCGGTTTAGGCTATTCTCTGCCTTTCGTCCACCTAACAAAAAAAGGAATGCACTTCCAAATGTCACCAGCATCGAAACCATGAATGCAAGTACGTCATCCTCATGGAAATAGGCAGCCATTGCAACGCACCAGGCCATAAAGAAGGCCTCGATGAACAATAGTGAACCAATAATCTTGCTGATGATACGGAAGTTTACCATATCGTATTCTTTTTGAAATATTTCTCTACATTATTAAGTTTTGCCTCATGGCAGAAAACCATCACAGAGTCACCTGCCTCTATCTGGGAGTTGCCGTTTACTAGCATTCCCTGGCCTTTACGCACAAGTCCTCCAATAGTAGTGCCGATAGGGAGTCTTAGGTCTTTTACAGTTTTTTTTGTGACCTTTGAACCTTCAGCAGCAGTAAACTCTGCAACCTCAGAATCTACAAGCATAAGTGAGCGAAGGTTGTCGACATCAGCTTCGAGCATCATTTGGAAAATATGGCTTGCTGCTATTGTCATTTTATTGATGATAGTGCCGATGTCCAGTCCTTCAGCCATCTTTACATAGTCGAGGTTTTCAACCATAGCAATAGTTTTTCTAACCCCAAGACGTTTGGCTGTCAGACATGCAAGGATATTTGTCTCTGCATTTCCTGTAAGGGCAACGAATGCCTGAGTGTTCTGGATACCTTCCTCTTCAAGTAGTCCGAGGTCTCGCCCGTCACCATGTATCACCATGGTATCTCTGTCGCCAAGAAGTTCGTTGAGTCTGTCGCAGCGGTTGGCATCCTTCTCTATGATTTTTATATTCATGTAGTCTGGTGCCGTGAGGGCTGCACGTACTGCTGTCTTGTCGCCCCCCATCACAATGACATTCTTAACGTCTGCATAATGTTCTTTTCCTACAATCTTGCGGATATA
>DGTJ01000040.1:31690-43914 GCA_002393725.1 Prevotella sp. UBA4339
TCGTCCATACCACCAGGAATAATAGTATCCTCACCTCTTTTTATAGCAACGATATGATATGGATCGTCAGGGCCGCATAGATTGCGCAGAGGTTGGTTCAGTATCTCAGCTGTCTCACGTAACTTGATTCCAAGAAGTGTAAGGGCTCCGTCATGTACATCCCAGCGTTGACGGACCCATGATAATTTCAGACCATTGTTAATATCTATTGCAGCAAGTACCTCTGGGTATATGAGTGAGTCGATGCCCATCTGTTTGAATAGCTCTTTATTATGTGGCTTGAGATATTCGTAGTTGTCGATACGTGCTACTGTTTTCTTTGCTCCTAGACAATGAGCAATCGTGCAGGCAGTAATGTTTGTTGTCTCCTCAGGCGTGACACCAACAAAAAGGTCAGCGTGTTGGACTCCGGCTTCCTTTAGAGCTTGAATACTGGTGGGTGATGCATTGTATGTCATTACGTCATATTCGCTCAAGGCTCCTAAACGCTCTTCATTGTCATCGATAAGCACACAGTCTTGGTGTTCTCTTGACAGCAACTTTGACAAATGAGTTCCCACGGCACCTGCCCCTACGATAACAATCTTCATATTCTCACTTATTTAGTTTCTCTTACCAAGTATGGCTGCTTTGATACCTTCTTTGTCAATGCCAACAATCTTCTGAAGTTCTGCCACTGTACCATGCTCGACAAATTCTGTGTCAGGCATTCCCAAACGAATAATGTCTGGATGATAACCGTGATCATTCATCCATTCGAGCACAGCAGAGCCCAAACCTCCGTTTCTAATTCCGTTCTCGACTGTTACGATGCGCTGATATCTCTTTGCCACTTCCTTAAGTATATTCTCATCAATAGGCTTCAAGAATCGCATGTCGTACATCGCGCAAGAACATTCTTCTGCAGCGAGGAGAGCTTCATTACCTATAGGACCAATGGATAGTACGGCTACATCATTACCATCACGCATCTTACGTCCGGTGCCAACTTTTATCTCTTCAAATGGACATCGCCAGTCTAAAAGAACTCCTCCTCCTCTGGGATAGCGTATGATAAACGGTCCCTTGTCAGGTAACTGTGCTGTGTACATTAGTCGCCTCAGCTCATGCTCGTCCATTGGTGAAGATATAGTGAGGTTTGGTATCGGTCTAAGGGATGCAAGATCGAATGCTCCATGATGCGTAGCTCCGTCTTCTCCAACAATACCAGCACGGTCAAAACAAAGAACCACGTGTAGATTCAGTAATGCCACATCGTGGATTATATTGTCAAAAGCACGCTGTGAGAAGGCACTGTATATGTTACAGAAAGGTATTAATCCGTCTTTTGCCATTCCACCGGAGAATGTCACAGCATGACCTTCTGCGATACCTACATCGAAGGTCCTTTCTGGAAATTCTTTCATCATTATATTCATCGAACAACCAGAAGGCATTGCTGGTGTGATACCCACTATTTTCGGATTGAGTTTAGCCAGTTCCAGAAGGGAATGCCCAAATACATCTTGGTATTTTTGAGGTTTGTTGGGATCCTTGTCTACTATTCGCTCACCTGTTTCCGGGTCGAATTTGCCTGGCGCATGCCATGTCGTGACATCTTTCTCTGCCGGTGCATAGCCGTGTCCTTTCTTTGTGTGAAGGTGCAGTAACTTTGGACCTTTCATTGTCTTAAGCTGCCGCAAGATACGTACTAGCTCTTTCACGTTATGTCCATCGAATGGCCCGAAATACCGGATGTTCATTCCCTCAAAGACATTCTGCTGCTGCGAGATGGCGCTTTTAACAGCATTTGATAGTCTGATTATGCCTTGTCTGCGGTCATCGTTAAGCAGTCCTTTACTATGCATCCATCGTGAGGCCTTAAAACGGATGGCATTATAAGTCTCATTTGTGCTTAGATTAAGCAGGTACTGCTTCATTCCGCCCACAGAGCGGTCAATAGACATGTTGTTGTCATTAAGGATAATAAGGAGGTCATTAGGTGATGACGAGACATTGTTCAGGCCTTCAAACGCCAGACCGCCACTCATTGCGCCGTCACCGATTACTGCCACAACATGGCGATTCTCCTTTCCTTCTATTTTTGCAGCTACAGCCATTCCAAGAGCTGCAGATATAGAGTTTGAAGCATGTCCGCATGCGAAAGTGTCGTACTCGCTTTCAGTCGGTGAGGGGAAAGGCTTAATTCCTCCAAGTTTGCGGTTAGTGCAGAAACGCTCCCTACGGCCTGTAAGGATTTTGTGGCCGTAGGCCTGATGGCCAACGTCCCAGACTATACGATCTTCTGGAGTATCATAAACATAGTGCAGAGCTACGGTAATCTCTGCTACCCCAAGACTTGATGCGAGATGCCCTGGATTGACTGCTACTTCTTCTATGATATCTTTTCGCAGTTCTTCGCAAACCAGTGGCAACTCTTCCACTTTCAACTTGCGCAGGTCTTCGGGGGTATTTATTTTATTTAATAATGTAAACTCTGTTTTGTCCACTTTGTATCTATTATGTGTGCAAAGGTACATTAAAAATAAGAGATAACAAAATATTTTTGGGAAATAATAAGCCTCGTTCTGCTGTTTGCGAACACAAATTCGGTGTGTTCGCACACAATCTGGTTGATTTATGTCAAAAGAATGCCGTTTTTTCGGTAAAAATGGGTCCTGGCTCTTTGCTTATTCCTGAAAACGTCGTACCTTTGCATCGTCAATCAGAGATGATGACTCTTCAATAGAAGAATTTAAAAGATGAAAGATTCGTTTTGGTTAGAGTTAATTGAATATAGAAAGTAAAAGTTAGTTAGATTGTTAGTAATTAGAAGTTAGGTTTTAAGTTTTGATTGGTTAGGTATTATTACAGAGGTAATAAAGATTGTAAAAAGTAAGGATAACAATGCTGGCGACGTCGAGATGACGGAACCGCTTACTAAGAAAAAGGTTTTTAGTTATTCATAGATTGTTGGTGCCGCTCCTGAGTCGTTGATGACCCGAGAGCGGTTATTTTTTTATTGTGTTATTTGCGTCTTATCGGTTTCCGATTGACAGTCTTCTTTGCTTTGGGCTTGACGGGCTGGGGAAGGTCCTTGGTGACAGTCGCCTTGATGATTCTGATGTCCTTAAGCGGACGGTCATTTCTGTCACATTCAGCCTGTTGTATTTTCTCTACAACGTCAAGACCTTCAACGACTTCTCCAAATACGGTGTATTGCCCATCGAGGTGGGGTGTACCTCCTATGGTCTTATACGTCTCAATCATTTCTGGCGTCAATTTTACTCGACCGTGAGTTGCAGAGTCCAGGCGCTCCTGTACTTTGGCTATTTGTGTGTCGTCGAGCACTTTTCCCCATACAATATAGAACTGACAGGCTGAACTGCGCATGTCTGGATTCTTGTCTTCGCCTTCACGAGCCATTGCTACTACTCCGCGTCGATGGAATATCTGTGGGAGTCGGAATTCTGCTTCTGTGGTGTAGTCAAAGTCGCCAGTACCTAATAGCTGCCCGGGTTTGGCGTGCTTGCTGTTGGTGTCGCCACTCTGGATCATGAAATTCTTTATAACACGGTGAAAGAGCAGTGAATCGTAAATCTCCATCTTCGTGATTTTTAGGAAGTTGTCGCGGGTCAGAGGTGTCTCGTCGTATAAGGCAATACGGATATTCCCTTCTGTTGTTTCAAACAATACCTCTGCGCTTTTGGTCTGAGCTAAAGCGGTGAATAATGAATAATAAATCGTTAATACTAAAAAACAAAATCGTTTCATATTAATTTTCTCTTTAATTGTCTCTCTTGCTAATTTTCAGTTTCTCTGTCCATTTACCTTTGAAGAGCCTTACAAGGAATATGCTGCCTCGGAATGTCAGTTCGATAGCCATGGCAGTCCATACGCCTTTCAAGCCATATTTGGGTGCGAGGGTGGCTGCAAGGGTGAGGCGTACTGCCCACATCGATCCGAGGCTCATTATGGCAGGGATGATTGTGTCCCCAGCTCCAATGAATACTCCGTTTGCAACTATTGCTGCAGCAAACATCGGCTCTGCCCAAGCCTCGATACGAAGTATCTCTGTGCCTTGTAAGATTACCTCTTCTACAGGTGACATTATGCTCATTAGTTCGGGAGCAAAGATCCACATCAAAACTCCCATTAGTGTCATAACGGTAATTCCTAGTCCTACTGACATGTATGCAAACGCCTGAGTAAGCAATTTCTGTCCTGCGCCAATTCCTTGACCAGTAAGAGTAGTGGCAGCATCAGCTATACCATAGCCCGGCATATAACAAAGACTCTCGACAGTTATAGCTAATGAGTGCGCCGCTATGGATATAGTGCCAAGAGGGGCAACAATCAGTGTGCTGACTATTTGTGCTGACCCCATCAGCAGATGCTGTAACCCCATCGGAGCGCCTATTTTAACCGCGGTTCCTACTGTTTCAGCCTTTGGCTTAAAGGAGCCAGGATGGCCTCTTAGTGATAGCATGGGCGACTTTGCTAAAAGGAAATATAGCATTAAGATTGCTGTGACCAGTTCTGCACAGCCTGTTCCGATGGCAGCGCCAACGACGCCCATATCTAATATATATATGTATATATAATTAAAGACTATATCCATGATACACATGCCAATGTTCAGTACAGACGGTATCTTCATGTTGCCTGAGCATTTTAGCATTGATCCTGCCAATCCCTGCATTTGGAAGAATATGCTGCACACGCCTGTAACCATGAAATACAATGATGCATCATGGGCAATTTCCTCACTTCCTCCTAGCCAGTAGGGTAGGAATGGGGCTATGATAAATGATATGGTCGATATTGTCAGGGCCCATATGAAACAACATACGAGTGATTGGCGTAGAACTCTACGTGCTGCTTCGAAATCGTTGGCCCCGATAAAGTGAGCCACTTGTACTGAAAAGCCTAGTGATGCAGCATGCGATAGACCACTTATCAGCCATCCGGTGGTCTCCACAAGACCAATGGCAGCAGAGGCATTAGCTCCAAGATGACCAACCATAGATGCGTCGATAAGGAACATCACGGTCGCTGAAATCTGTGCTAGAATTGATGGCGTACTAAGGCTAATGATGAGCCAGAGTTTCTCACTCTGGGTCATCGTTCGCCCTTCGCGAATATATGACAGCAACAGCTCGCTATTCTTTACTTTCTTCATGTGAACTTGTAACGGGCTACAAAATTACTTATAAACCTCCGAACTGCCAAATATATTATTGTAATATTGAACGAAAATGTTATTAAAGAGTTTTAAATAAGTTATATTGTGTTAAATTTGGTATATGGGGAATATTTTTCTTTAATATATATTAGGTGGAATCGAAAAATAGTTGTACCTTTGCAGCCCGAAACGCCCTTATGGAATAGATTTGGGCTCGTAAAGTGTTGAATATAAACGAAATAAATATATAATTAATTAAAAAAGTAAAAGTATTATGCCTACAATTTCACAATTGGTAAGAAAAGGCAGAAAGGTGATTGTTGACAAGTCTAAGTCACCAGCGTTGGACAATTGTCCTCAGCGCCGCGGTGTTTGTGTACGTGTCTATACAACAACCCCGAAGAAGCCTAATTCGGCTATGCGTAAGGTAGCCCGTGTTCGTCTGACAAATCAGAAGGAAGTTAACTCTTACATTCCCGGTGAGGGACACAACTTGCAGGAGCACTCTATCGTGCTTGTGCGTGGAGGACGTGTGAAGGATCTGCCAGGTGTGCGTTATCACATAGTTCGCGGTACACTTGATACAGCAGGTGTGGCAAACCGCACACAGCGTCGTTCAAAGTATGGTGCCAAGCGCCCGAAGGCTAAGAAGTAATGACCGGAGAAGGTTAGAGAGCCAAAATTATTTGTTAAATCGTTTTGCTGGAGAAGCGTTAAAGATAGGTTGAGTAAATGTCCGAGCGAAGGACGTTGAAGAACAAGTAAGAACAGCCCCCAAGCAGAATTTAATCATTTAAGAACTAAAATGAGAAAAGCAAAACCAAAGAAGCGTGTGATCTTGCCAGATCCAGTCTTCAACGACCAGAAGGTCTCAAAATTTGTTAATCATCTAATGTACGACGGTAAGAAAACCAAGTCGTATGAGATTTTCTACAATGCACTTGACATGGTTAAGGCCAAGATGCAGAATGAGGAGAAGTCTGCCCTTGAAATTTGGAAGCAGGCTCTTGATAATATCACTCCTCAGGTGGAGGTTAAGAGCCGCCGTATCGGTGGCGCTACTTTCCAGGTGCCTACAGAGATTCGTCCCGATCGTAAGGAGAGTATCTCAATGAAGAACATGATCAGTTTCGCTCGTAAACGCAGTGGAAAATCAATGGCCGACAAACTGGCTGCTGAAATCATGGACGCCTTCAACAATCAAGGTGGTGCCTTCAAGCGTAAAGAGGATATGCACCGTATGGCCGAGGCTAACCGCGCATTTGCACACTTCAGATTCTAATAGGTATTGGTAAAAAGATAAAGGATAATAGACAATGGCAAATCGCGATCTACATTTGACACGAAACATCGGTATTATGGCTCATATCGATGCCGGTAAAACCACTACTTCTGAGCGTATCCTGTTCTATACGGGTAAGACTCATAAGATTGGTGAGGTGCATGACGGAGCTGCAACCATGGACTGGATGGCTCAGGAGCAGGAGCGTGGTATCACTATCACCTCTGCTGCTACTACTTGCAACTGGACATGGAACGAAAAGACATACAAAATTAACTTGATTGATACTCCGGGACACGTAGACTTTACTGCCGAGGTAGAGCGTTCGCTTCGTGTACTAGACGGAGCAGTTGCTACATATTCTGCTGCTGACGGTGTTCAGCCTCAGTCGGAGACTGTTTGGCGTCAGGCAGACAAGTACAATGTTCCTCGTATAGGTTATGTGAACAAGATGGACCGCTCTGGTGCTGACTTCTTTGAGACTGTACAGCAGATGCGTGATATCTTGGGTGCAAATCCTGTGGTTATTCAGGTTCCTATCGGTGCTGAGGAGAATTTTAAAGGTCTCGTTGACCTCATCAAGATGAAGGCTATTCTTTGGCATGATGAGACAATGGGTGCTGAGTATGATGTTGAGGAAATCCCTGCTGACTTGCAGGCAGAGTGTGACGATTGGCGTAATAAACTGCTAGAAGCTGCTGCAGAGTACGACGAGGCTTTGATGGAGAAGTATTTTGACGATCCTAACTCTATAACAGAGGAAGAGATTATCGCTGCAATCCGTAAGGGTACTATTGCAATGCAGTGCACTCCAATGCTTCTCGGTTCTTCTTATAAGAATAAAGGTGTACAGCCTCTGCTTGACTACGTGTGTGCATTCCTGCCAGCACCTGTTGACGTAGAGGTGATTAAGGGTACTAATCCTAATACCGATGAGGAAGAGGAGCGCCAGCCTACAGAGGATGCTCCTACATCAGCTCTCGCATTTAAGATTGCTACCGATCCATACATGGGCCGTTTGGTATTCTTCCGCGTATATTCTGGTAAGATTACTGCAGGAAGCTACGTCTTCAACCCTCGTTCTGGTAAGAAGGAGCGAATCAGTCGCCTCTTCCAAATGAATTCTAATAAGGAGATTCCAATGGAGTCTATTGATGCCGGTGACATTGGGGCAGGCGTGGGCTTCAAGGATATCCGTACTGGAGATACTCTCTGCGCTGAGGATGCTCCAATTGTTTTGGAGTCAATGACATTCCCAGACACAGTGATTTCAATCGCTGTCGAGCCTAAGTCACAGGCAGATGTCGCAAAACTTGACAATGGCCTTGCTAAACTCGCAGAGGAAGATCCTACATTTACTGTACGGACAGACGAGCAGAGTGGTCAGACTATTATATCTGGTATGGGTGAGCTTCACCTTGACATTATCATTGACCGCTTGAAGAGAGAGTTCAAAGTTGAGTGTAACCAGGGTAAGCCTCAGGTTAACTACAAAGAGGCCATTACAAAAACAGTCAACATCCGTGAAGTTTACAAGAAGCAGTCTGGTGGTAGAGGTAAGTTTGCAGACATCATCGTTAACGTGGGTCCTGTAGATGAGGATTACGATCTGAAGAATAATCCTGGCTTGCAGTTCGTCAACGAAGTGAAGGGTGGTAATATTCCTAAGGAGTTTATCCCTTCTATCCAGAAAGGTTTCGAGAATGCCATGAAGAATGGTATCCTTGGTGGTTATCCTATGGATAGTCTGAAAGTAACTGTTATCGACGGTTCTTTCCACCCAGTAGACTCTGACCAGCTTTCATTCGAAATTGCAGCTCTCAACGCTTACAAGAATGCATGTGCTCAGGCTAAGCCTGTGCTGATGGAGCCAATCATGAAACTCGAGGTTGTTACTCCTGAGGAGAACATGGGTGACGTAATCGGTGACCTTAACAAGCGTCGTGGTCAGGTTGAAGGTATGGATGAGGCTCGTAGCGGCGCACGCGTCGTGAAGGCTATGGTGCCACTGTCTGAGATGTTTGGTTATGTGACAGCCCTTCGTACCATCACTTCTGGTCGTGCTACCAGTTCTATGGAGTATGATCACCATGCACCACTCTCAAGTTCAATCGCCAAGACCGTTCTTGAAGAGGTCAAGGGTCGTGCAGACTTGGTATGATCGTGTAAGTCTATTATGCAAGATTTGGGGAGTCGCTGAGCAAATGACTCTTTAGTGACTCCCCTACTTATTATAAACGTTAATTAAAGATAAAAACAATGAGTCAGAAAATTCGTATTAAGCTGAAGAGTTACGATCACAAATTGGTTGACAAGTCAGCAGAGAAAATCGTGAAGGCAGTTAAGGCCACAGGTGCTATCATCAGCGGTCCAATTCCCCTTCCAACCCACAAGCGTATCTTTACTGTGAACCGTTCAACTTTCGTTAATAAGAAGGCCCGCGAGCAGTTCCAGCTTTCAGATTACAAACGTTTGATTGACATCTACAGTTCAACAGCTAAGACTGTTGATGCACTTATGAAGCTTGAACTTCCTAGTGGTGTAGAGGTTGAGATTAAGGTGTAGTATTATTCCCTTTTTTATAGAGCGGCGCATCCAAAGATGGGATACGCCGCTTTTTGAAGGATAACCATTTCTAATATTATATTTGACTATGGACAAGAAGATAATATTATTATTTTTCTACATTCTTGGTTGCTGTACATTGATTTGTGCCCAAGATCAGAAGATTAGTGACCTTCAGAAGCGTGCAGAAGCAATAGATCCAAAGAAAAACATCGCAGCAGCACGATCTTTGTATATCCATGCTTTCAATGACTATTATAATAAAGGACAGATTCGTCAGGGTGTGGAATGTGCAGTAAAGGCTACGGCATTATATTACAAGGAAAACTATTATAAGGAGGCTTTCGACCTGCTTCGTCGTGCTGATGATGCTGTTAATTCCAGTAAGAACCTGTCTGAGGCAGAAAAAGCTGCCACTCACTATCTCGTTACTAAGGAACGTCTTCAGATTTATATAAAACTGAGAAAGGGCGAGAGTGCTAAGGACCAGTTGAATATAATGGAGAGCCTTGCCAACCAGTCGGCGGATGAGAGTGTGAAAAATGATCTTCTTTATACGAAGGCCATATATTATTATACTTTTGGTCAAAATGCGCAAGGTAATGCTGTGTTCCAGGAAATGGCTAACAAGCTGACTGCTCAGAAAGAGTATGACAAGGTGGATGAAGTTTATCAGACACTCATTGCCAATGGCCGTAAGAGTAATAATGCAAATATGGTTGCACAGTCGTATAGCAACTATATTGCATGGAAAGATTCTGCAAATGCTATGAAGCATGCAGATGAGATAGCAAACCTGAAAAAGCAGATCTCTGATAATGAGGCTGCAATTTCTGAGAAAGACAACTCTTTGGCTACACGTTGGGCTATAATTGTCGGCTTGGGTATCTTAGCAGCTGCATTAGCCGCAGCACTGGTCTTTGGCGGACTTGTACTTCTTCGCTTTGTGCTGCTTACTCGCAGGCAGAAGAAGATCATAAAGCTTGCTAATGAGAGTAATGCCTTGAAGGCGAAATTTATCAGTAACATCTCTGCCCAGTTAGAACCTACGTTTAAGAAGCTTGACTGTAGGCAGCCAGAAGTCAAAGCCCTTTTGGAATTTTCTAGCCATATTCAAACTCTTTCTGAATTGGAGAATACACAGGATGAAACTGTTGAGATGGAGGAAGTGCAGATCCATCCGCTATGCGAGAGCTTGATGGAGCAGATTCGTAACAAGGTAAAGAATAATGTTACGCTTACGGTCAATGCTCAGAAGATGAGTGCAAGAATTAACAAGGAATATGTGTCGCATATCGTACTCCATCTGCTGAATAATGCTGCAGAATATACTTCTGAGGGAGGGACGATATGGCTGGAATTCAAGAAACGGGGACCTCATACGTATCAGTTTATGGTGGCCAATACTGGAGAATGTATTCCTGAGGAAAAGAGAGAGAATGTGTTTAAGCCTTTTCTTGAGGTGAGAGATCTTACAACCGGTGACGGCTTAGGTTTGCCTATATGTAAACAGATGGCATTGAAGATGAATGGTGACCTTGAGATTGACTCTCAGTTTACAAAGGGTACTCGTTTTGTATTGGATTTGCATGTGTGAATGATCTGATTATAAAGTTAAGGGGGACATATCAATAAAGTGCCCCCTTTTTTTATTTGTTTTTATCACTTCCTCTATTTCGAGAATGACGTTCTTTGGTTTCATATTACTTCTCGGAGAAGATTCCCAGCGTGGGAATGTTTTATTCCCAACGTGGGAGTGTTATGTTCCCAACGTGGGAATTGCTAATATCAGTTATTCCATTTGTTGTTAAAGTAAGAAAGGTGAAAATATTTTGGTGAAACTTTTGTCGTTTCGAGTAAAATGCTTATCTTTGCAGCCGTGATGTATCTGACAGAGAAAAGAATGGAGGATAAAAATACCGATTTGAACAAAAGCATAAGGCTTTCGAACAATGTAAATGATGTGCCTTTACTCGCGGAATTTGTTGAAGGAGTCTGCGAGAAGGCTAATATTGATATGCTAACAATGATGCAGTTGAACCTTGCGATTGAGGAAGCTGTAGTAAACGTTATGGACTATGCCTATCCCGAAGGAGTAGTAGGAGAGATCGTAGTTGATGCAAAAGTCGGGAATGGCGTACTCCAAATAGTTATTTCTGACCATGGAACTCCATTTGACCCAACGGCAAAGGGAGAAGTAGACACGACGCTGTCGGCAGAGGAAAGAAGTATCGGCGGACTTGGAATCCATTTAATAAGGTCGATTATGGACGAGGTGGGATATGAGCGAGTAGGTGATAATAATGTGCTCACATTGACTAAAAGAATGCAATAATATTAAATAACGACAATTATGATGAAGACAACATTTAAAGAAGAAGGGAAGGACCTGATAATGTATTTTGAGGGTCGTCTGGACACATCGGCTGCTGCTCAGACAGAGAGTGAAATGCAGGTGCTTTATAACTGTGACGGTCATGATATTACTCTTGATTGCACAAATCTTGAGTATATCTCTTCAAGTGGTCTGCGACTCTTCCTGAGTCTGCTGAAAGCAGCGAAGCCCAAAGGAAGCCATGTTTATATTACTGGTATGAACGATAATCTTCGTCAGGTTTTTGCAATGACAGGTTTTACGAACCTCTTTGAGTTTAAATGATTCTTTTGCTCCGTCAAGACTCTTAAGACATTGTTGAAAACTGGGGTGTTTGAATTGTAGCACATGTTGGAGTATGATCAAAGTCTGCTCCAACATGCGCTTTTTGAAAGAGGCTTTGTAATTGACCTTGTCGAGATTAAAAGGATGGCGCTCGCCTTTCCTACGTAGTACCTTTTGCATTTGTGGGATGTTTTATCGTTGGAGGCTATGGAATGTGCTCATATTTTCATAGCATATTATTTTCAAGTTGCAAAAGGTGGGCGAGATAGGCCTGCAGATTTTGGGCTGATTCATCAGCAAAAACACGATCTTAGTCTTCTGTTATTGAAAAATATTCGCCCGTAATATTAAAAAATCATAAAATTTCTTGCGGGAATGGAAAAAACTTCGTACCTTTGCAGCCGCAAAAGCGATCATTGCGCTGGCAAAATGCCATCAATACGCTGAAACAGAACGGTTTAGCCTTCTAAAAAGAAGGGTAGGACTGATTCTAATTTTTGTGTGTATAATTGAGTATTAACATTATTAATTTTTAAACTGAAATGCCAGGATTA
>DGTJ01000040.1:44028-45667 GCA_002393725.1 Prevotella sp. UBA4339
TTATCGAAGCTGGTCCTTGTGTTGTAACTCAGGTTAAGTCTGTAGAGAAGGACGGTTACAAGGCCGTTCAGCTCGCCTTCGGAGAGAAGAAGGAGAAGAATACCACCAAACCTATGATGGGTATCTTCAAGAAGGCTAATACAACACCTAAGGCCCACTTGGCCGAGTTCAAGTTTGACGAGGAGTATAACCTCGGCGACACAGTGACAGTCGACATCTTTGAAGGTGCCGAGTTTGTTGATGTCGTAGGTACATCTAAGGGTAAGGGATTCCAGGGCGTTGTGAAGCGTCACGGTTTCGGTGGCGTAGGCCAGAGCACTCACGGTCAGGACGACCGTCTGCGCAAGCCGGGTTCTATCGGTGCCTGTTCTTATCCCGCTAAGGTGTTCAAGGGAATGCGAATGGGCGGCCAAATGGGAGGTGACAGAGTTACAACTCAGAACCTCAGAGTGTTAAAGGTGATTCCAGAGCACAATCTGATTCTCGTGAAGGGAAGTTGCGCTGGTTGTAATGGTTCAACTGTATTAATCAACAAGTAAGATGGAAGTTAGCGTATTAAATATCAAAGGTCAGGAGACCGGACGCAAGGTAACTCTTAGTGAGTCTATCTTCGGCGTTGAACCTAACGATCACGTTATATATCTGGATGTGAAGCAGTATCTCGCCAACCAGCGTCAGGGTACAGCTAAGTCAAAGGAGAGAAGTGAGATCTCAGGATCTACCCGCAAGCTTGGTCGTCAGAAAGGCGGCGGCGGTGCTCGTCATGGTGATATCAACTCACCTCTGCTGCGCGGTGGTGCTCGTGTATTCGGTCCAACTCCTCGTGACTATAGCTTCAAGCTGAATAAAAAGGTAAAGGCGCTTGCTCGTAAGTCTGCTTTGGCTTACAAGGCACAGGATAATGCTGTTATCGTAGTGGAAGACTTCACTTTGGATTCTCCAAAGACTAAAGAGTTCGTAGCAATTGCAAAGAACCTGAAGATTGATGGTAAGAAGACTCTTTTCCTGATGTCAGACACAAACAAAAATGTATTTCTGTCTGCTCGCAACCTGCAGTGCTCAGACGTGATTGAAGCTTCTAAGCTCAATACTTATAAGGTAATGGATGCTGATGTAGTAGTAATCACAGAGAAGGCTCTGGGAATCATTGACGGTATCTTAAACAAGTAATAGGAGGCATTGTATATGGCATTCATTATAAAACCAATGGTCACTGAGAAGATGACCAAGATTACAGACAAGTCATCTGTTTCTCGTACTTACAAGGTGAAGGGTCAGGAGAGGACCAAGAAGGCTGAGACCAAGTATGGCTTCATCGTTAAGCCCGAGGCTAACAAGGTCGAGATCAAGAAAGAGATAGAGAGTCTGTATAATGTTACAGTGTTAGATGTGAACACGATTCGCTATGCCGGCAAGCGTTCGTCGCGCTATACAAAGGCAGGCCTTATCAAAGGTCAGAAGAACGCGTTCAAGAAGGCAATCGTTACTCTTAAAGAGGGCGACGTAATTGATTTTTATAGCAATATTCAATAAAAAATGGCAGTACGTAAATTAAAGCCCGTAACTCCGGGTCAAAGACACAAGATTATTGGCACGTTCGAGGATATTACTGCATCCGTGCCAGAGAAGTCTCTCGTTT
>DGTJ01000067.1 GCA_002393725.1 Prevotella sp. UBA4339
CACTCAGACTGGCGGCAACACCGGCGGTACGCCAACTGACCCGGCAGAGGACGGTGACGGTAACTGATCCTAAGCACAGTGGGGCTATAGCCCGCAAGGCGGACGCGCCTGAGGCAGCCCCATTGTGCTGCTAATGAAGAGAAAACTAAAAGAACGGGCTAATAACAGTAATCAACACAAAAGAAAAGGAGGACAACTATGACTAAGAAAGAGACGCTCAAGTGGATCGTGCAGATCATCGCATCGGTAGCATCTGCCATCCTCACCGCGCTCGGGGCTACGAGCTGCATGGGATACTGAACTAAGAAAGACCTCACAGAACTCTACGGAGACTCTGTGGGGTTTTGCTCTACGGATTATAGGAAGAGGGGATTTTAGCTCTGCTGAGCTGGATTTTTAGGATTTTGCCATGCGGAGGGTTTTTGCTCTACGGAGTATAGGATTATTTGGATCTTAGCCCTTCTGGGCAGGATTTTTAGGATTATCGGAATTGCACAATTCCTGACCTCGTGTGTTCATGACCTCGTGTGTTCACTGACCTCGTGCGTTCAGTAGCTGGCAGTGCAGGGAATGCCCTCGGCGATGACTCTGTCGCGTATGGCATCGAGCAGTTCGCGCGGAGCTTTCTGCAGTCCTGACATCGGCGTCTCGCGGTCGATGGTGTACACCATGACCTGCTGCGGCGAAATGGCCTTGACAGCCTTAAGCCAAGGGCCGATATACTCAAGAGATCAAGGGGACAGCCTCTGATTGTTTTCAGAAAAGATCAAAGACCTGTCTCTCTGCATAGCAAGCCGCTCAGCAGGAGGATGGAATGTTTTGCTTTCATAATAGTCTAATGCTTGATGATTCTGGGATATATACGCTTGATGTGTTGGAAGAACATGCTGTAGCCGTCGCAGAGATAGTTGCGTCGCTCCACACCGTTGAGAGTCATGCGCTCCAGAAGTCGGTCCTTAGGGCATCCGCCGAAACAGAGGTCGGCCACGTCGCAGTGAAGGCACATGTGGGGCAGGCTGTCGAGTTTGTATTCGCCGAAACGCCGGTTGGTCTGCATCATGTCGTAGAGCGGGGTGCGGAGGATGTTGCCGATGCGGTATTCGGGGAACACGTAGCGGTCGCAGCGGTAGAGGTCGCCGTTCTTCTCGATGACGGCACAATGGCCACAGACGGCCTCGTGGACGCAGAGTCCAGCCGGGCGGCGGGTCAGGTTGCCAATGGTGGCCTCTATCGTCTGCACGAACTTGCTGCCTACGTCCTTTTGCAGCCAGAGGTCGGTGATGGTGCAGAGGAATCGGCCGTAAGCCTCGGCAGGGACGGAGTAAGAGGCGAGCCGCCCAGCCCGGTGACTGTAGATGCCTGGAGGCTGGGCAACGTTTCCCGCGTTGGCATCTGGCTGACACTCCACCACGGGCAAGAACTGCATGAAATCGCTGTAACGGCGTAGAAAATCGTAAACCTCGGCAGGGTGGCTGGCATTGGCGGCATTGACGGTGGTGAGCGTATTGAATGCTACACCGTGTTTTCGCAGCAGTTCGAGACCGTGCATGGTACGGGCGAAAGTGCCCTCTCCCCGCGAGTCTTTCCTATATATATTATGCAGGTGCTCCGGCCCGTCGATGCTGATGCCGATGCGGAAGTGGTGGTCGCGGAAGAAGTGACACCAGTCATCGGTGAGCAGCGTACCGTTAGTTTGCAGGGTGTTCAGAATCCGTCGGTCTGCACCGTATTTCCGTTGCAGAGCCATCGCCCGCTCGAAGAAGGGAATTCCGCAGAGCGTCGGCTCGCCACCGTGCCAGGCGAATTCTATCTCCGCCCGCCGTCCATGGATGGCGATGACTTGACGGATATAGCTCTCCAGCACTTCGTCTGTCATGAGGGCAGGAGCAACAGTATTGCTGCTCCCTTTCCTCAGGTAGTAGCAATACTCGCATCGCAGGTTGCAGGCAGCGCCAACGGGCTTCACCTCGATGGCAAAGTGGCGCAGGTCGTCGGTCTCAATCATTGTGCAGCGGGTTTAGCAAATGGCAGAACGCCATAGGGAGAATATGTCTTGGTCTCGCGGCCGTCGTCGGTTCCAATCTCATGGCTGATGAGGGTATTCAATCGCTGGTTCATCTGCTCCACGACAGCCTGATTGTTGCCCTTGGGCCAAGCGAGGTTGTCGGTCTCGTCGCTGCCATAGACGTATAACTCCACGTCGTTGTTCTCATAGAGAGCATCAATATCTGTAGGATTGTTGAAGTTCGTCGGGGCGAAATAACGTGCAAACTTATAGTCCTCGGCAATGATGCCGCGTACGAAACCACGCTTGTTGATGTCGAGGCGGTAGGCAGGCTTGAGCGTCTGGTCTATAACAAACTCGCTGTCGATCATCGAGAGCATGTCGTAACAGAAGAGGGCACCCTCGCCGTTGCGCACGTCAATACTTGTGTTCTTTACGGCGGGTACCAGTGAGTGGCCGTTCAGTCCGGCTGTTATCTGGATAAACTGCGAACTGTTGCCTGCAGTAGCGTAGTCAACGAACGTAGGAGCCAAGTCGACGTGCGAAGTGATGTGACGGCAGTGGCGACCTCCTTGCAGTTCGGGATGATAAACGATGAGGGGCACGTGGATGTTGTTCTCGTAGATATTGCCACCTTTGCCCTTCATGCCGTGGTCGCCCTGCAGTTCTCCGTGGTCGCTGGTATATATAATAATGGTATTGCGCATCAACCCGGCCTCCTCCAGATAGTTGAGCAGGCGCAGCATGTGATTGTCCTGGTCCTGAATGGTGTTATAGTAGTAGTCGCGGAAGGTCTTCCATCCCTGCTCGGTGGTGGGCGACGGGCCTACCATGCGCTCCCAGTTGCCGGCATACTCGCCATGGGCTGCCACGCGCCCTTTCTTGTCGAACGGTTCGTTCCATGTGGCAGGGACGGGTATATTGTAGCTCTTCTTATAAATAGGATCATCGGGAGCAGGAACACCCTCTCCGGCCAGACCACCGATGCCTTCCTCATTGTAGTACATGATGTCGTGCGGGTTTAAGAAGTTCACGGCGAGGAAGAACGATTGTCCCTTTTCATTTAACAGTTTGCCCTTGTTCTTTAGCCAGTCGATGGTGTTCTGGCAGATGGTGCCGTCCTCGTGCCAGCCTTCATATACTGCACCGTACATGTCGCCCTCGGTCCAATCGCTGAAGCCGTACTCCTCCAATGAGGTGTCGCCCTCCGACATGTGCCACTTGCCCTTGAAGGCCGTGTAGTAGCCTGCCTGTCGCAGCATGTCGCCCACGGTGGTCAGGTCGGTGCGCATGTTTGGCTGGAAGGCATAGTTGGTGTTGTCGAGCATACAGGTCTCGGTGATGTGGCGGCCCGTATAGATGACTGAGCGGCTCGAGGTCGAAACATTAGCGCAGGCATAGTGCTTCTCGAACGATGTGCCCAATTGTCGCAGTCGCTCTCGCGCAGCATAGTCGCTGCCTGCAGGGTACTGCTCCATATAGGTCTCCTGGTCGGTGGTGATGAAGAGGATGTTGTACCGTCCGTCGCCGTTGGGCTTCGGTTGATTGTTGTTGGCGGGATTGTCGTTCTGGTCGGTGCAACCCGAGATCAGTGCGCCTGCCGTTGTGGCGAGGGCTGCACTCACAAGGAAATACTTCTTTTTCATAGCTATTCTTCGTTTTTAGTTGAATAATTCTTCTGTTGTCGCCGGTCCTGCTGCCAGATGGTCCACTGCGAGCGGATGATGACGAAGAGGACTACGAGCGCCAGGACACTCGATATGGCAATGCCTGCTGTCTTGATGATTTCTTCCATGCGCTATCGTTTTGTTGATTGTGTCCGCAAAGATAGCGGAAGTCCATAAAAAAGACTTTCCTCTCGCCGTAAATACGCTGAGAGGAAAGAAAAAATACGCTCAGAGGAAAATCTGTACGCTCAGATGAAAAACTACGGTAGGCTTTTTTACGCTTTCTTGCGATAGGCGGATGGCGACTCCTTACCTTGTGAGGCGAAGGCCTTGGTCATGGATGATTGGGATGTGAAGCCACAATCGTATGCGATGTCGGCCATACGACGGTCGGGATGCTGGCGGATGAGGCTGATGGCATGGCGCACACGGTGCTGCGAAATCATGTCGTAGAACGATGAGTAGCCGCTGCGTTGGATGACCTCAGTCAGGTAGTTGGCGTTGGTGCCGAGGCGTTGCATCAGTGTGTCGGCAGTGATGTGCTGCTCAGTAAAGATGTGCTCGTCGCTGAGGAGTGTCTCCAGACGACGGCTCAGTTCGGTATAGCGGTCCTCGGTAAGTCGGAACTGCGTCTCGTCGGCAGAAGCAGTGGTGTCGTCTTTTTCGTCGGAGGACAGGCCGTCAGGTTCTGCGGACATCGTCTCAGTATTTTTTGCCGTGATGTCAAATGGCTTGCGCCAGGGGTTGAGGGTAAAGATACAGAACCAAATGTTGACCACGGTGAAGAGAACATCGCGGAAGGCTTTCGCCGTCGGGTCGTCGATGAAGAAGTTGACAGCCATCAGCATGCAGATGCCTGTGGGCAGCCATTGTATCTTCTCACCGAAACGGGTGGGGAAGTCGTCGCTGTCGGCGTAAGTGTCTTCGTTGGCACGCCGCACGGCCCGGCCGATGCGCAAGGCCATGCAGATAGTGCGCCAGAAGTACCAGAGGAACAGTATGCTCACCACGATGAAAGTCGCCGTGCGGTGCCACTCGGGCAGCCCTATCAATCCGCAGGCCTGAAGAAACAAGGGAAGGAGTGGAACAATGGGCGGAAGGAATACCCAGTAGTCGCTCGGCAGGTGGCGCACCTCGGGAAAGAAATAGCCCTCGCACATCACCAGCATCTGCAGTGAGAACACAAGCACGGAGAAGGCATTGACGTAAAGCAGCGCGTCCGCCTGACCGATATTCAGCAGGTAAGGCAGTTCCAGAACCTGTAGCAGATAGAGCCATCCCACTGCTCGCTGTGCTGGAAACAAGCGCAGGAAATCCTCGTCGTATGCTCGCGGCCTGTAGAACCATTTCAGCAGCCATCCATACAGATTTGTAAGGATGAATGCCAGGTTGGCGGAGAAGAGGAGTTGATATGCAGTGGAATTCATCTGGTACACCATACCTCGTCACACCTTCAATTTGGGTGCAAATATACAAAATTTATTTGAATTGTCCAAATTTTACAACCCTAAAGTTGAAATTATCGTCATTCGTACTAAACCACCTATTATATTTTCACTCATTCTCCTTGTACTTTTAATCATTCCAAAAGAAATGCTTACCTTTGTACCCGATGGCGAGCCACAAAAACGGCTGGTGGCTTGTCATCAGGTGTTCAATCGCCATCAGGCGCTGAAGCCTGCCACAATGTGGCGAGGCTTCAGTTCGATGGTCTTGGGATTGAACTTCTCGAGAGCTTTGCTGACGTCACTGACTTCGATGTGCTGGAGGTCATGACATCCTGTAGAGTAGATACGGTTGGCCATAGCAGGGATGATACCGTTGTTGACGAGCTGTTTCACCCAGCGGGCATTACTGAAGTTGGATGACTTCTGGCTGAGTGCATTTACGATTCCGTCATGCAGCTTGGAGCCAGCCTCGTCGGTGAGTATGTATTCGTCACGCTCAAGTAAACGGCAGGCTATTGCCATCAGCTCATCAGCATTGTAGTCGGCAAAATGATAGCGGTATGGGAATCGTCCTGCCAGTCCGGGATTGGTGCTGAGCATAGCATCCATCTCCTTGGTATATCCCGCAAAGACTATGAGCATGTCAGGATTCGGCTGCGTCAATACTGTGAGCAGAGAGTCAATTACGCGTCCGCCGAAGTCTTTCCTGTCTTCCGAGCCTACGCTGAGATTATAGGCTTCGTCGATGAAGAGCACGTTGCCATGAGCCTCTTCGAGAACCATCTTCATGTTGTCTTCAGTCTGGCCGATGAACTGTCCTACAAGGCGAGTGCGGTCAACAGCTATTACCTCGCCTTTGGAGAGTAGGCCGAGAGAGTGGTATATCTTTCCGAGCATACGGGCCACAGTGGTCTTGCCTGTGCCGGGATTGCCGGTGAAGATAGAGTGGAACACCATGTCGCTGCTGGTGTTCAGTCCATGGCGGCGGCGCTCAAGGAAGAGACGAGCCTGATTTGCCATAGTATTGATGCCTGTCTTCACATCTTCAAGGCCAATCATCTCGTTGAGTTCGCGTATGCTCTCGTCGTATGAGCTGACGGACGAGGTGAGCCTGGAGAAGTCAACGTCTTCATCTTCCAGCTCTGGCACGATACCGTCGAGCATTAGCGGTATGGTGCGCCGGATGTAGCGAGGACGGATCTCTTCTGTGACGAACTGCTTCACATCATTGAGCGACCAGTTGGCGAGATTACCCTGCTGGAAGCCTGTGATGATGGCGCGGGTCAGATGATCCTTCGTCTGATCACTTGTCTCCATGTCCTCATGTCGCAGTTGCCTGAAGAAGGCCTGTACCATCTCGAAACATGTGTATCGCTGCTGCTCTATGTAGCTGTCTTTCTGGAAGAACGTCTTCAGTGATGGCGCCTGATTCAGCAGCTCATCGATATCGCCTTTTGGTCCGCAGAGCCACAGGATGATATTTCCCTGGGAATTGCGTACCTTGTCAATGATTTTTCTCAAGATAATCTTGCCGTTGGTGTTCATAAGGTCTCTGAGGCTTGTCAGACAGAGCACCATGTCTCCATAGATGTCATCCAGGACTTCAGAGAGTGGCTCGTACGGATTTGGCCTCGACATGTCGTAGAGCGTCTGGCATTCAACATGTATGAACCTGTTTACGTCAGTTGTCATTTCCATCAGCATATTCAGAGTGGAGACGCTGATGTCATCATTGAAGGTACAGATGAGGAAATTGACGCATAGGTTCATCTTGTTTCCCCCGTGATAGCTTCTCAGTTCATTATAGAGCATCATCTGTCGGTGCTCGATGATACGCTGGCGCAGCAGGGATGTTCCGGGTATCGTGGCGATTCCTGTCCAGTTGGCATCCTTGTCCTGCAGGCATGACACGAGTGCTGTCTCAAGACCGAGAGGGTCGCATTGGAGTGGGGCAGAACAGACTGCTCGCAGCATGTCGTCGATTTCGAAGTCTATTCTCATTGTTGCCGATTCATGACCGTCGAGTATCAGAAGAATGTACTTGCCGGGTATCCAGATCTTGTCTGACTGAATTGCGATGCTAATCTTGTTTTCGCATAGTGATTGCAGTAATGAGTCATCGGTGCTGCGGCCCATAGGATAGTAGGAGTCTGTGTAGACGAAGCACTGATAGCGGTGCTCTTCAGCCTGTATTTCTGGTTTCAGGCTCATGGTTACTTCCAAGGGTCCTTCGCTGTAGCGATCAGTATCATATCCAGGCAGTACGTCGATGTCGACAGACAGAATTCCTTCTGTGATGCAGCATCCTTCATTACCGTTTTTGATAAGCATGTCGACTATCAGGTCGTTGATTTCTTTTGGGAAAGGCATGTCGTCAGACTCCTGGTCGTCGTGGGAGACAGTGCTTTCCTGAGTTCCTTCGGTGTCGTCATGTGAGATAGTGGTTTCCTGAGTTCCTTCAGTGTCGTCGGGTATGTTAGCACAACCTTCTTCCTCTAAGAAATCCAGGAATAATGATTCAAAGTCTTTTTCAATCTGTGTTTTGGGGTCTTTTTGCATAGATAAATAATTGTGTTGTTTTTTTGAAATACGAAAGTATTAGCCTTCTTTTGGAAGGCATGAGAGATAAAGTGTTCTAAACAGCTTGTTGTATCAGAATGTCAATGAGCAAACGAACCCGCCGGACTTTCTCATCCGGTGCATAAAGATTGGAATGTGATTTTGATAACTGTTACTTGATTGTCATGTGTATTTGTTAATTGCGGATGCAAAGGTATTAAAAAAATCCGATGCCGCAAGCATTGGCATCGGATTTTTATTATCGGAGTGTTGTTTTTAACTTTTTTTTATTTATCGAGTTCTGCAAGGTTTGCTGCTATCATCTCATCAGTTACCGTGTAGTTCTGCAGGTCACCATTGATGAATGCTTCATAGCTTGGCATGTCGATCAGTCCGTGACCAGAGAGGTTGAAGAGTATTACCTTCTCCTCGCCAGTCTCCTTGCACTTTTTGGCTTCACGTATGGTTGCTGCTATTGCGTGTGTACTCTCTGGGGCAGGGATGATACCCTCTGTGCGTGCGAAGAGTAGTCCTGCTTCGAATGTCTCAAGTTGTGGGATGTCGACACCGTGCATCAGTCCGTCCTTGATGAGCTGTGAGATAATCATTCCTGCACCGTGATAGCGCAGACCTCCGGCATGGATGTTCGAAGGCTTAAAGTTATGTCCCAGCGTGAACATTGGCAGTAACGGGGTATATCCGGCTTCGTCGCCGAAGTCATAGCGGAACTGTCCGCGTGTAAGCTTTGGACAGCTGTCGGGCTCGGCAGCAATGAACTCAGTGTGGCGCTCACCACTCAAGTTGTGGCGCATGAATGGGAAAGAGATACCTCCAAAATTCGACCCTCCGCCAAAGCAGCCGATGACGATATCGGGATACTCTCCAGCCATCTGCATCTGCTTCTCTGCCTCAAGACCGATAATCGTCTGGTGCAGGCCTACGTGATTCAGCACAGAGCCGAGTGTGTACTTGCAGTTCGGGGTCGTTGTGGCCAGTTCCACAGCCTCTGATATGGCAGTACCCAGCGAGCCGGGATGTGTCGGATCCTTTGTGATAATGTTCTTGCCGGCGCGGGTAGACATCGATGGAGAACCTGTAACGGCTGCACCGAAGGTACGCATCACGCTTGAGCGGTAGGGCTTCTGCTGCATGGTGATCTTTACCTGATAGACGGCACACTCCAGTCCGTATAACTTGGCAGCATAGCTGAGAGCCATTCCCCATTGGCCGGCTCCTGTCTCAGTAGTCACATTGGTGGTGCCTTCCTGCTTGGCATAATAGCACTGTGGAAGGGCTGAGTTGATCTTATGTGAACCGAGGGGGTTCGTCGATTCGTTCTTGAAATAGATATGTGCCGGTGTGCCAAGTGCCTCTTCAAGGGCATAGGCGCGCACAAGTGGGGTAGAACGATAGTATTTGTACTTCTCAAGCACATCTTCTGGGATGTCTATCCAGCGGTGCTCTGTGTCCAGTTCCTGTACACAACACTCACGAGGGAAGATGTGTGCCAGATCGTCAACTCCCAGAGGCTGCTTGGTAACAGGGTGGATGGGAGGCATCGGCTTGTTGGGCATGTCTGCCTGAATGTTGTACCATTGTGTTGGAATCTCACTCTCTTGGAGGATGAATTTTTTTTGTTTAGCCATAATTAAAATGTTTTGGATTGGTTATCTCCGTTGCAAAGGTAATGCTTTTTATCTAGTTATATGAGTTAAATTAGTTAAAGGGAGTTAAATTGGCCATTTTTCTTTTGAGAAAGGCTTTCCAGAAACTCTTTAGGCAGTATGCCGAATTGCTTCTTAAAGCAGGAGGAGAAATATTTCGGGTCTTGGAATCCTACTTTGTATGCGAGCTCGTTTACACGCAAGTTGGGATTTGCTTCTGCCAGCCTTTTGGCCTCTTTCATTCGTGCCTCGCGTATAAATGAGCTTACATTCATGCCGGTGATGGCCCTGAGCTTGTTGTAGAGAGTGGATGGGCTAACGCCTATGTCTGCTGCGAGTCTGTCGCGGTCGTAGTCTGCATCATTTAGTCGGCCTTGCAGACAATCGATAGCCTTTTTTATAAATTCCTGTTCTGGTGTAGGTGGAATATCGCTGTTGACTTCTGTGCTTTGGGTGATGTCCTGAAGAGCACGTTTGCGGTTGGCAATCATATTGTCGATGCGGAGCCTGAGTTCACCAAGTCGGAATGGCTTGGTAATATACTCATCGGCACCGATGCGTAGTGCTTCCTGACGAGCTTCTTCCTGTGTGTTGGCACTGATGAGAATAATAGGCAGATGGCTGAGGGTAGAGTCGGTCTTTATTGCTTGTGTGAGTTCGAGACCGTCCATCTGGGGCATCATAACGTCTGAGATGATGAGATCTAAACGAGTTTTGTGGATGATGTTGAGAGCATCTTTGCCGTTCTGGGCAATGAACACATGGTACTGGTTTTTCAGAGCCTGATATAGGAGCATTAAGAGGTCTGGACTGTCTTCGGAGATAAGGATATTGTATTTCCCGTCATCTCCTAAGCTACTCACTAATGTTGATTTGTTGATGTCTGGCACGTCGGTAGTAACGTCTATGGCTATCTCCCTGGCACCGCTCATGTCTATCTTGTTCTCTTCGTCTATTTCTGCTGCTTTGAAGGCTTCTTTTGTGATAGGAAGGGTGATACGGAACTCGGTTCCCTTGCCTTCTTCACTCTCAAAGCTGATCTTGCCATGATGTAGGAAAACCAAGTCGTGAGTGAGTGCTAAGCCCAATCCTGTTCCGATAGTCTTATGCCTGCGGTATTCACCGTCGTAGAAGCGTCGGAAGAGATGCCTCTGCATATCTTTTGGTATGCCACAACCAGTATCACGTACATTAATATATATATAATCATAGTGTTGACTGGTTAGTACCTCGAGTGCCACCTCTCCTTTACTGGTGTATTTTGCAGCATTGGAGATGAGGTTGTATATTATCTTGTCGAGCTTGTCGGTATCTATCCAGCCCATCATGCTCTCTGGGACGCAGTTGATTGTGAAGGAGATGCCTTTTCTGTTTATCAAGGGCTTGAGGCAAAGGGCAGTATCGTGGATGTATTTCATGACGTCACCGTAAGCCACCTTAAGTTTTAGTTCTCCGGATTGAGACTTGCTGGTTTCGAGAATCTGCTGCAGAAGGTGCACCATGCGTTGGATATTCATCTGCATAATGTCATATTCGTGACTATGTTGAGCAGAATCCTCACGCAGTTGGTCTACGGAGGCTGAGATGACGGTGAGGGGAGTAAGCAGCTCATGGGTGATGTTGGTGAATATTTGCTCCATCTGAAGGCGCTGTCTCACGCGCATACTTCTTCGGTAGACCTCTCTTCCTGCAAGAAAAGCGGCTGCCATTATAGGAATTGCTGATATTATAATTATTGCATAGGTATTCATTACTGTTGGATTTGCCAGCGCAAAATTAAGGAAAAAACTCCAAAATCCGATAAAAATCAAGAAAAAAGTGCTCTTTTGGGGGTTATTTTGGTAGAAAATGCGTTATTTTATGGCTAAAATGCGTGAAATAACGCATTTTCGACCTATTGTGATAAAAACTCGACCTGCCTTTGACTTTTATAAGCTATCTTTGCACTCGGAAAGATTTTTAATGGTTAAGGTTTATGGTTGATTAATTTAAATCGCACGAAAAAGGCTCGTTGTGAAACGGGCCTTTTTCTTATTGAGGAAAACGTGAACTTACTTGTTGAGAAGATATCTTTCTGCCTCTATGGCAGCCTGACAGCCTGATCCGGCAGCAGATATAGCCTGACGATATACTGGATCGGCACAGTCTCCTGCAACGAACACTCCAGGGATCTTTGTCTTAGGAGTTCCGTCAATCTTCTTCAGATAACCTACCTCGTCAGTATCCAGCCACTCCTTGAAGATATCAGTATTGGGCTTATGACCTATTGCGAGGAAGAATCCGTCGATAGCTATATCAACAAGTTCTTCGTCTGGCTCTCCCTTGCGTTTTACCAGATGTGCACCCTCTACACCGTTCTCTCCAAAGAGTCCTAAAGTGTTATGCTCGAATAGGATCTCAATGTTCTCGGCAGTCTTCACGCGCTGTTGCATCACCTGTGAGGCACGAAGGAACGGCTTACGAACGATGAGATAAACCTTTTTGGCGAGTCCTGCGAGATAAAGCGCATCTTCGCAAGCTGTATCTCCGCCTCCAACGACAGCTACGGTCTTCTTACGATAGAAGAAACCGTCGCAGGTGGCACATGCTGACACGCCCTGACCATTGTATTTGCGCTCATCGTCAAGTCCCAGATACTTTGCTGAGGCTCCAGTGGCAATGATAACGCTGTCTGCCTCAATCTCTGTTCCGTCATCGGCAGTACAGAGATAAGGGGCTTTAGAGAAGTCTACCTTGGTAATCTCTCCGTTTCTGATATCTGTTCCGAAACGCTCTGCCTGTTCCCTGAGATCCATCATCATCTGATTTCCGTCGACACCTTGAGGGTATCCTGGGAAATTCTCCACTTCTGTTGTCTGAGTGAGCTGTCCGCCGGGCTGCATGCCGCTATACTCTATAGGACTGAGGTTTGCGCGGCTAGCATAAATGGCAGCGGTATATCCTGCTGGACCGCTGCCTATAATCAAACATTTTGTATGCTCCATTATTTTAAAAGCTCTTCTATCTGCTTCTCAATGTTTTCAATCTTCTCTGTTGGCTCGAAACGGGCTACTACCTGACCTTTCTTATTGATAAGGAACTTAGTGAAGTTCCACTTGATGTCGGGCTTCTGCTTGTAGTCAGGGTCTGCCTTTGAGAGCATGTCATCGAGGATATGTGCGATAGGATGCTCCATATCCCATCCGGCAAAGCCTTTCTCCTCCTTGAGCATCTTGAATAGCGGCTCGGCATCGTCGCCATTCACCTTTACTTTCTTGAATCGGGGGAACTCGGTGCCGAAGTTGAGCTTGCAGAACTCATGGATGCTCTCGTCAGTTCCGGGAGCCTGCTGCCCGAACTGGTTGCATGGGAAATCGAGAATCTCGAAACCTTGAGCATGATATTTCTCGTAGAGTTTTTCCAGTTCATCATACTGAGGTGTGAAACCGCACTTTGTAGCGGTATTCACGATGAGTAACACTTCATTGGCGTACTCCTTGAGGGATACGTCCTTGCCTTTTCTGTCCTTGACAGAGAATTCATAAATAGTTTTCATTGTCTATATTAAAAAAATGTGTAGAATCGTGGGTACAAATATACGAAATAATTGATGAAAGGCACATGATAAATACTAAATATTTCCCTCCCTTGGTATTTTTTAACTATTTCAGCCCCCAAGCACTCTTAATATTCTCTGCGTTCAGTGTCTCTACATGTTCTTCTGTTTCATCATCGAGATTGCAGAAAAAGTCAATGCCCGTGAGAGTCTCCAGTTCGCGGATGTTTACCACATAGTGGCTGAGCTGATAATTGCCTAAGGCGTCTTTGGGATAGTCATCTTTGTCTTTATGCTCTATCCAGAAGCCAAGGGCCTTGTATCCCATGTTGTTTTTGCAGAGAACAGCCATAAAGAAATATTTTGGAACGATAAGCCCGTTGGCAAGAGTACGTGATATCTGGTCGTTCTTGTCGATTGTTCCTCCTTTGCAGACATATAGGGTATCTCGGAAGCTGCCCCGGTTCCAGTTTCTTATCTGCTGCTCCATGTCAGCCCATACTCCTGCATTGAATACTTTACGTTGTGGCTGCATGTTAGTGAGGAAGAATGTCTGTCGGTTGGCTTCCTTGGTATACTGTCGGTCTGCCGACGGGCAGATATGCCCATGATCGTAGCCTGACCACCAGAATGGGTCAAAGACATATCCGTTGGCGTCAAGGAAATAGTGTTCGTATTCGAGCAGGTCGTCATAGGGATAGCCATCTTGATATCTTCCTACATTACCTCCAGTATTGCTCTCATACATCTGGTAGCACGACCAGCGCTGGGCCTTCTTCTGAGTGTCCCACTCGGTGGAGAAGTTTATTCCGTATTTATCGTTTGTCTTATGTACCAGCAGTATGCTCTTCCCGCCCTTGAGTCTTGGCATCTCCAGGCGCGAAGCTTCCGGATATGGGGTGGTGAGATTCTTGTTCGTGTTGTCTCTGATACTGGTGGGTGTAGTATCACCCTCATCTTTTCCGCAGGAAACGATAAGTGACAGCAAAGCGATCAGTGATAACGGCTTTAGTATATTCATATCTATAGTCTAGTCCTTTTATTAAAAAAGGTGCGGCGATGGCATATGCAACTACCACCTTCGCACCTTTTATGATTTTGCGGTTATAATCTTATTTCTTCGCAGCCTTACCGTAGCGGCTCATGAACTTATCAACACGTCCTGCTGTGTCAACGAGCTTGCTCTTACCTGTATAGAATGGGTGAGAGGTGCTAGAGATTTCGACTTTTACCACTGGGTAAGTTTCGCCTTCGAATTCTACTGTATCGTTAGTCTTTGCTGTAGACTTCGAGAGGAACATATCGCCGTTGGACATGTCCTTAAACACGACGGGGCGATAGTTTTCTGGATGAATACCTTTTTTCATTTTGAGTTTATATATTA
>DGTJ01000042.1:0-634 GCA_002393725.1 Prevotella sp. UBA4339
AGATACGCTATAAAGTGCCTTACGGACAGTTTGCATGGTCGTCGCCCATTCCTTTCTATAATGAAAAAAACGAGTTGTTCATCTTCGCAGGCGATGCCTCAGGCATCATTCGCATCATCCGTGGTCGCACTGGTGAGGTGGTCTGCAAGAAAGTAGTCGGTTATAATTTTGAATCCTCCCCGATAGCCATCGGCAATACGGCTGTTGTAGGCTGTCGTGGAAATAAAATCTATAAATTCGTTATCAAATGAAAAAGCTGCTCTTATATTTTTTACCTTTTTGCCTTTTTACCTTTCTACCTTTAAAGGTCAGTGCTCAGTACGATTTACTTTCAGCAAAGAAAGGAGTCATCAAGGGTAATTACGACTTCTGGGTCTATACCCCTGAAGAATACTATTATACGCAAGAGACTACCCCGCTCATTATTTTCCTGCACGGCGCCAGCCTCTGTGGGCGCAATCTGAATAAGGTATTGCGCTATGGGTCAATAGACGCAGCTCAGATGGGTCTTATGATTCCTGCCCTGATAGTAGCTCCGCAGAATCCTGGCGGCTCGTGGAATCCCCACAAGCTCAATGAGATATTGGAGTGGATGAAGCTGCACTACGTCTTTGACGAGACACGTGTCTATGTG
>DGTJ01000042.1:769-4245 GCA_002393725.1 Prevotella sp. UBA4339
GCTCTTTGCGGAGGTTCTACGCTGAAGGACTATCGCGGACTAGGCGAACTGCCGCTATGGATAGTTCATGGCACTGCCGACAGAGCCGTCTCAGTGCGAGAGTCACAGAAAGTGGTGACGGGTATGAAGACACTGGGCATTACCAGTAGATTGCGCTACGATTGGTTGCCTGGAGCATCGCATGGTGCTTTGGCGCGTTATTTCTATACCAGCAAGACCTACGAGTGGCTGTTCCAGCATACGTTGAAAGACCCTTGGCGCCCAGTGAATACTACTATTGATATTACCAAGGGTGACCTCTCGAATGCGTATCGTGAATTTCAGCATCGCACGGATCAGTTGGAGCGCGAATTGGACGATGAGAGATAGTTTTTACCGAAGTTTCTCACTTCTCATTTAAATTTCTCATTTCTCATTTCTCATTTCTCATTTAATTTTGTAACTTTGCACCCGAAAAAGCGTAAAAGGGTCATTTTCATGATAATAAGACGATTTTTGACTGTGGTATTAACTTGTTTTTGCCTGTGCGGAATGGTAACCGCACAACTGCAAAAGCATGTTGTCATACTGGGCGATTCGAACACCTGGTTAGGAGGCGACGAGTGCGATAAACCGGAAGGATGGAACAAATGGTTCAAAGATCTGGCTCAACCACGCTCCTGCGTCAGTTACGCCCGTAGTGGTGCTACTTGGACACATACCTCCAAGACCGTCTATGACACCAAGGAGAATACAGGGGTGCTTAGCGACAATAATGTGATTTATAATCAGATAAACCGTCTGGTGGAGGCTTGTGACCAAGGGATTCAGCCCATGCCAGACCTCATTATCATCATGGCGGGCACGAACGACTTGTGGTTTGCCGACAAACGACCTGACCGCCTGTCGAAATGGATAGGTTACGACGGAGAGTTGCTGCGCCAGGCTTTCCCTCAGGCAAAGCTCATTCTGGTTACGCCACCGCCTTTCGTGAAAGTGGGGATGGAGAAACAGCACCAAGCAGCCGGCGAGATAGCCGCATGTGCTGAAATGCTGCATGCCGGTGTTGTCAGACTGGATGGAGGCAAAAAACCATTCTGCGCTTCTGAGATGATTATCAAGGGCTATTCCAAAGACGGAGTTCACACCACGCCCAAGGGAGCTCAAGTGTTAGGAACATATATTTACGAACAGATAAAGGCCATCGTGCAACAATAAGCGTTTCATGGTATTCTCAGATTTATTTTTCCTCTTCGTTTTCCTGCCAGCCTTCCTGGTGTGCTACCTCTTGGCAACATGGGCAGACCGTAAATGGGCTTCTGAAGAGGTGACGAGGAATAATCAGGCTAAGAACCTGGTACTGGTATGCTTCTCCCTGATATTCTATGCATGGGGCGAACCTGTCTATGTATTCCTGATGCTGTTCTGCGTGCTGGTCAATTTCCTGGTAGGTCTGGGCATCGCCGGTTCGGAACGCCATCGGAAACTGGTACTGGTCATTGGTCTGATATTGAATATTGCCATCATCGGCACGTTCAAATATCTGGGATTCCTGGCAGACTGTCTGAACGACATAGGGCTGGAGGTGGCTCGCCCGAATATTGCCTTGCCGATAGGTATCAGCTTCTATACCTTCCAGTCTATTTCCTATCTGATAGATGTCTATCGCAGGGAATCGCCCGTTCAGCGCCGTTTCGTTGATTTGCTTTTGTATATCTCCATGTTCCCACAGCTGATAGCAGGACCTATCGTGCGCTATGGCACTGTGGCAGAGGAGTTGCACCATCGGCATGTGAGTGCTGCCGATTTTGCTGACGGCATCTATCGTTTCCTCATCGGACTGGGTAAGAAGGTGATTATTGCCAACCAACTCTCTGAGATTTCCGACCAGTTCCTTGTGGGAGGTCTCAACTCCCTGACAATGGCTGGCGCCTGGATTGGTGTTGTGGCATTTACCCTGCAGATTTACTTCGACTTCTCAGGTTATTCCGATATGGCTATCGGACTGGGGCGCTGCATGGGATTCCACTTTAACGAGAACTTCCGTCATCCATACATCTGTAACTCGATTACGGATTTCTGGCGCCGTTGGCATATCTCACTGGGTAGTTTCTTCCGCGACTATGTCTATATACCTCTGGGCGGCAATCGCCAGCATCAGGCCGTCAACATCCTGGTGGTGTGGTTCCTGACGGGTATGTGGCATGGAGCCAGTTGGAATTTCATTATCTGGGGTGTCTATTTCGGACTGATAGTGATGATAGAGAAATACACGCTGCTGAAAGTGCACGACCGCATCCCTGCTTTCCTACTACATATTTATAGTATGTTGCTGGTCATAGTGGGCTGGGGTATCTTCTACTTCGATCATTTCGACCAAATGATAGTGTTCTTCCATGCTTTCTTTGGTGATGTGGCAGCTCTCTACGACTTTGTCGATGAGAGTGCATTGCTCGACAATTTCTGGTTGTGGGTGGTTGCCCTGTTGTTCTGTCTGCCTATCCGTAGCACCGTTTCCGACTTGACGGACCGTTGGCTGGGCGATTCCGGTTTGAAGACTTTCTTAGTCTATTCGACGCGTATCGTGCTGTCGGTAGGCATCCTGATATTGAGTACTGCCCTTTTGGTGGGTGCTACGAATAATGCATTTATTTATACAAGATTCTAAATATGAGACGAAAGATATTTTTAGCAGGACTTCTTTTTGTAATGGGCATCGTGATGGTGTTTGCCGAGCATGCCCGTCTGACGCGCTCAGGCATCATCATCGTGGGCAGTGGCGACAGTCTGCGTGCCTTCGAACCATTCCGCGGGCAGGTGGATGGCGGACTGGGTTATGCCGATGCGGTCAATGAATATAAACGTACCTTCGGACAGGACGTTAATGTCTATTGCATGATTATCCCTACGGCTGTGGCTATCTATTGCCCCGATGAAGCCAAGGAATGGACCAGAGACCAGCAGACTACCGTTCGCAACATCTATGCTCATCTGGATAAGTCGGTGAAAGTAATCGACCTCTTCGATACGATGGCAAAACATGCTTCCGAGGATATCTATTCGCGCACCGACCATCACTGGGCTCCACTGGGTGCTTACTATGCTGCCCAGCAGTTTGCCTCAGCCGCCAATCTGCCTTTTGCCGACCTGTCAACCTACGAGAAGCATGTCATTCACGACTATGTGGGCACCATGTATCGTTTCTCACATGATGCTGCCGTGAAGAATGCACCGGAGGATTTCGTGTACTATGTGCCCAAAGACGTTGACTATACCACTACCTATATTCGCTACAAACTGGGTAAGCGTCGTCAGGTGATTGGCGAGAAGGCACCAGAGGAGGGCAATTTCTTCTACGAATATGAAGATGGTAACAGTCAGGCTTACATGACCTTCATGCATGGCGATCTCAATACCACTCAGGTGAAGACCTCCACACATAACGGTCGTCGGTTGCTGATACTGAAAGACAGTTATGGCAATGCCATTCCTGCCTA
>DGTJ01000042.1:4351-5635 GCA_002393725.1 Prevotella sp. UBA4339
CGGAATATCGTACATTACGTGCATAAGAACGACATTACCGATATTCTCTTTGCCAACAATGCGGGTCATGCATATTCGCCTGCTACCCATCAATCTTACAACCGTTATCTGGTGCAATAAAGTCATGAAACATTATCTGTATATCATCATCATAGCACTCGTTTTCCTCGCCTTTACGGTGGTCTTCGATACCTTCCCTCGCAGTACGGTGTCGGAACTGGAAAAGCGCGAACTGGCTACCTTCCCGGAGTTTTCGTGGGAGCGTCTGGCTGATGGCTCGTTTACCAGCGATGTATCTAAGTGGTTCAGTGACAGTGAACCCTATCGCGACGTGTTTATGACACTGAGTATGCAGATCAAGGACCTCATTGCCATTGCGCCTTCTGATGATAATATCAAATTCCAGGCTGGCGACATGGAACTGGAACAGGCAGGAGGCACAGATAGCCAACACCCGACAGCCAAAGGCCAGGAGCCCAAAGACAGCATGACCATTGATGATTATGAGAATCATATCAATGCCGACGAGAATGCGAAGATAGCCAATGCGGGTATCATCATCGTGGGCAAGGGCGACAAGGTGCGTGCCCTGATGGCATACGGCGGCGGTCCGAAGGGATGCGTGGGCTACGCTCAGGCTGCTAATAAATATAAAGAGGTGTTCGGCTCGAAGGTGAATATCTATTGCATGGTGATTCCCACAGCCGTAGAGTTCTATTGTCCTGACAAAGCCAAGAAGCGCACCAACCGACAACTGCCCACCATCCGCAATGTGGTGGCGCATCTCGACCCCGGGGTGAAACCCGTGGATGTCTATACCACATTGGGCAAGCATGCCGACGAAGACATCTATCTGCGCACCGACCACCACTGGTCGCCCCTCGGCGGCTATTATGCTGCTCAGGAGTTTGCCCGCGTGGCTGGGGTGCCCTTCAAAGACTTGAGCCACTACGAGCGTCGCGTCACTCATGGCTATGTGGGTTCGATGTATGGATATAGCAAGGATATCTCCATCAAGAATGCCCCCGAGGATTTCGTCTATTACGTGCCCAAGGGTGTGGAATATACCACCACCTACACCAACTATACCATCAACAAGAACTATCAGGTGACGGGTGAGGGCAAACCCTACAAAGCAGCCTTCTTCTTCAAATTCAAAGACGGTCACGGGGGCGCCTACTGCACCATGATGGGCGGTGACACCAAACTGACGCAGGTGCGGACATCCACGCATAACGGCAGGCGCGTCATCATCCTCAAGGACAGCTTCGGCAACATGCTGCC
>DGTJ01000114.1:0-7102 GCA_002393725.1 Prevotella sp. UBA4339
AAGGCTGGTGACTCACCCGAAGCCAACGACACCACGGTCATCGCCACAAGCCAGGATTCCGACACGACGGCTACCGGTCAGCCAGGTTCCCCTGCCCTGCCGCCTGTCTTCCAGACCATGGGCAAGGTGGTGGCTGCACGCTATGCCGACGTGAAGTTTGAGGCCGTCCTGCCAGTGGTGCGCGTCATGGTACGTAATGGAGACCGAGTGCGCCAGGGGCAGCTGCTGGCCGAGCAGGATGCGCGGAAGCAGGAGAATGCCGTAGAGCAGCATCAGCGCGAGATAGAGCAGGCCCGCCTCCAGATGCAGGAAGTGATCATCTCACAGGGATACGACCCCGAGCAGATGGACCGCGTGCCCCAGCGTGTGCGACATATCGCAGAGGTCAAGAGTGGTCTGCTGATTGCCCAGAACAAGCTGGCGGCAGCGCGCAACGAGTTGAATACCACCCGCGTGACGGCTCCCTTCGACGGCATCGTGGCTAATGTCACGGCACATGCCGGCCAGTTGGCACAGACAGGGGATGTGGTGTGTCGCATCATCTCACCGCAGCAGATGGAGGTGGAGTTTCGGGTAATGGAGAGCGACCTTGGCCGCTTTCCCATAGGCACAGCCATCAGCGTGGTGCCCGTAGCCGACGAGCATGCCCTTTATGGCGCCAAGGTGACGGAGATTAATCCCGTGGTCGATGAGCAAGGCACCGTCATGCTCAGAGCCCGTGTGGCTACGCCCAACAGCCTCTTCGACGGCATGCACGTGTCTGTAAACCTAAAAACACCCCAGCCATGAGACATTTCGCCATCGCTCTGATGCTCTGCAGCATCCTCACAGTCATGGCCCAGACTACGGTTCGCCTCGACCTGGAGCGCACCGTCGAGCTGGCTACCGACAGCAGCCTCACTGCCGACCGCTATCGCAGCGTGTTCCACGAGGCACGCTACGCCTGGCTCTCATGGATGGCTGGTCGCAAGCTGCAACTGGAGCTGAGCACCACCCCGCTGAACTTCGAGCAACTCATGACCCAGCGATATGTCAGCGACACCGACAACGACGAGTATCGCCAGCAGAAACGACTGCTGTCAAGCGCCAGCGTGCAGGCCCAGCAGGTGATGGAGCCGTGGGGCGGCTCTTTCTATGCCTCGACGGGACTGGCCTACCTCGGCAACTACGGTGACTTTACCCAGCACCAGTTTGCCGTCACGCCCGTCCGCGTGGGCTATCGACAGGAACTGCTGGGATACAACCCCTACCGCTGGAACCGCCAGACCGAACCCATGCGACTCACGGTGGCACAGCAGCAGATGAACTATTCTGTGGAGCAGACGGCTGCCGAGGCTGTCAAGCGATTCTTTCTACTGGCTGTGACGCAAGAGCAGCTGAAGATGGCGCAGGAGCAGATACAGTCGTGCGACACCATCCTCGCCATCGGCAACCGCCGTTTCCGCATTGCGTCTATCTCAAAGGCTGAACTCAACATCCTGACACTGCAACGCTCGCTTGCCGCCACCACCCTGAAGAGCGCCCAACTGAGCCATCAGCAGGCAGTGAGAAGTCTGGCCGTCTGGCTGGGTATGGACGAGCAAACCCGCCTGGAACTGATCATTCCCTCTGTATTGCCCAGTCTGGAGGTGACTGCCAGCGATGCCATAGCCCATGCCTCACGCAACAATCCCAACTATCTGTCCATGCAACTCAAAGAGCTGGAAGCCCGACGCGACGCTGAACAGCTGAAGCGCAAGAAGGGGCTCAACGCCAGCATCGATGCCTCGATAGGTCTCAACCAGGTGGCAGAAAACTTCGGTCATGCCTTTCGAAGTCCACTGGTGCAGAATCAGGTGATGGTAAGCCTCACCGTGCCTATCGTCGATCACGGCAAGAAGCGCAATGCCTGGCTCGCGGCACAGAGTAAGGCTGAGACGGCTGCGCACCAGCGTGAGGAGCAGCGACGCGACACCGAACTGGATGTCATGCAGACCGTGACAGAGGTTGACCAGCGGCAGTCGATGGTCGGCGATGCCCAACGCTCGCTGCAGATTGCCGAGGATGCCTATACCGCCATGCTGCAACGTTTCATCAGAGGTCAGGCCAACGTCAACGACCTGTCGCTGGCACAACAGTACTGGCAGACGGCGCGAGTCGAACAGGTCAAGGCATTGCAGGATTTCTGGAACAGCTATTTCCATCTGCGCCTGCTCACACTCTACGACTATCTCAAACGGGAACCTATTCGCCACTGACGCGACAGTTTGGGGGAGCGATTTCAGCAGATTGTCGCAAATGCGCTGCCGTGTTAAATAAAGACCTGGCTAAATATGCTTAATCTCTGCATCAACCACAAAGATGTCGCCATCCTCGTCAACAAGGACGTTACGAGGAACAAGGTCCCATACCTCATACGCTCCATTAGAGAAACGCCCCTCTTGGGTAGTCTTCTCGAAACCAAGAGCTGCCATGTAGGTGTCTATCATAACCTGTGTGGCAGGATGGGCATTGGCAATGCGTGGCTGGGTAATGACTGGCTGAACCGTGCGGCCATCAAAGCCGGCAAAACCATAGAAGGAATAGGCTGTGTCAGGGAAAAGAAGATTGTGCATCAGAATCTTTCTAAGCAGGGCTACGATACTGCCGCTGTTCAAAAGATTGTTTACCTTAAAAATAAGTTTTTCGGCTACATAAGTGTCATTCTCATTCCCACTTGGTCCAGGTACACCCAAGTCGAAAATGTCCATCATAGGAATCCAATAGCCACCAGCTTTAGCTATTTGTTCAGCAGCACGCTGTTCTGCCTCAAAATGACTTACATCTGCTTGGCTATCTCGAAGTTGCGCTTCATGTATTGTGCAAAGTCGCTTGAGCTCATCGGCGATTGCTGCGATGCGGCTATTTTCCGCATCTTGCGCTCCGTTGCTTCCTTGTGGAACTGGTTGAGATATGTCATGACTCATCTTTGCTTAGAAATTAACAGGGGCAAAGTTACAACAATTTAGCGAAACAAACAAATAAAACAATAAAAATCTTCCAATATGACAAGACTTGAAAAGCTACACTAGATGACAAGGCCAAAATAGTTGTTTACAATCGCAAATTTTAACGCCCCCTCATGTTCACGGGATCTGGTTCCCCGTGCAAAGTGTCAGACACTTTGCAAAGAATAACAAGAGGGTGTGTCAAAATAGGCACACCCTCAATTCGTGGATGGGGGGGCTATTGAGTGGTGATGTTCAGGGTGCTGCTGGGGAGCTGATCGGATGAGCAGGTGAGGACTAGGGATGATGGCGAGCGGTGACTCTGAATGAGCAGCTGTGCCAGGCCGTTGAAAGCAGGGATGCTGAACTCATGGCAGTCGAGCTGCTTGGGATGATCAAATAGCCGTGGGGACAGATCCTGAGTCATAGCAGCCGTCATACCCAAGTACCTCTGTCCCAGCGACTACATCAAGATTCCATATACTCCCTCAACGGCACTCGTCGCAATGCAATGCAGAAGGGCGTGAGCATCGTGAATGGGAAAAAGATTATCACGAAGTAACAGCGAATCACATTGTTTCGGCGGGCGAAAGTGACAAAACGCAGCACTTCAGCCCGCCTTTTCGCACTTTTAACGCGAAAACCGCTCGTAATTTGCAAATATTTTTGTACCTTTGCATCCGAATATTCAAATACTTAACGTTATGATGCAATTAGTAAGCAGCAATGGCACCGTGCTACTCGAACGCGAAAAGTCCTGTGCTACAAGGAGCAAGAACTCGACACTCCACGTCCGTCGTATGTCAAAGGGCATGAAGAAGACCGTCACTCCACGGCTGATGAGTCGCGAGGAGTTCTTCACTAAAGTCCTGAAATCCACCGACGATGCCAACGTATAAGAAGGAATACCCTACATTGGTGGAGGACATTATGACCGACTGCGACATCTATTCTGCCGACGGTCATAAGTTCCACACCGAACGTGCACTTTGGGACACGGGAGCCGACACCACCATCATATCCTCGCGCATAGTTACGGAACTGGCACTTCAGCCCTATAAGGCAGGAGGCATCAGCGGCATTGGCGGTGCAACTGGCTCGAATGTCTATCTTGTTCACGTGCTTACTCCTACTGGCGATTTTGTAGCCAATGTTGAAGTCATGGAAAACGACTTTGAGGACATCGATGTTCTTATTGGAATGGATGTCATCGTATTTGGCGACTTCCTCATCACCAACAAGGACGGCAAGACCACCTTCCAGTTTCGCACACCCAGCGAGGGCGGCGTGGAACTTTAAAACGCAGAAACTCAATACACGCTTTGTTTATGCACCACCGCAGAGAGTTAAATAATCACAATACAGCGAAAAGAATGGATCAGGGGTCGGTTCTCTGACCCACTCGGACATGGATGCGCCGTAAAGCTCTACGGTTACATCAATGGTAAAGCTGTTGAGTTGACCCACGAACCTGCTTTTAATGTCGAATATGAAAAAGACAAAGTCAAGGTCGCTTGGTTGAGAAAGGATCTTTCGATATTGTCAGCTACAATACCAGTAACTTGTCCTACTGCCACAACTGCTTCCAAAATTTCATGATGAAGACATGATTTTGCATGTTTTTTGCCGAAATTTGTATTATATAATAGGTAATATTAGTAAAAAAACTGGTTATCTGTGTTTTTATTCGGAAAAACTTTGTATCTTTGCGCAGACAATTAGATGCACATCCACGTGCTCTGTGGCTGTCATGAGGCCAAGTTCTGGCTGGAGCCACAGGTAGAACTGGCCAGAAACACAGGCATTCCCGAACACAAGTTAAATGAAATCAAGAAAATTGTAGAGAAATATGCTGACAACTTCAAAGAGCAATTCCGCCAGCACATCGGCAAGCGTATTAATGATTAACGCGCAGGGCATCATGCTCTCTGTGCAAGGTCAAGACTATTTCTTGTCATATAATCGTATCCCTTGGATGCAGGACGCCCCCATTCGCAGCGTCTTGAATGTGCAGATGAGTGGCCCCGAAGCAATTGAGTGGCCTGACCTTGATGTCGATCTCGAACTCGATAGTCTCCGCCACCCTGAGCGTTATCCGCTTGTTATCAAGCGGAACGAATTGGATTTCGTAGGTTTGTAATTTAATGCAGAAATAGTAATGAGCGTGCTCAAAGTGTCAGACACTTTGAGCAGTCGTTGTCACCGAAACCACTTGGAGGCCCGGATGTCCCCCAAAGACGCTACCATGAACTGATGGCTGATCCAAAACTGTTAGGCTCAAAGGGAAAGAAATGGCAGCAGGCGAAGCAGATAGTTGAGCATTGGACAGTCAGACTGTCTCAATCTTTGTGAGGATTTTGTCAAATAGAGAAAGAAAAACAATGAGAATATTGACATTTTTGCCGAAAAACTTGGAGAAAATCTCAAAAAGGTGTATATTTGCACCGATAAAAATCTCAAAAAGGTGTAAAATATGACAGGGCAAAAATCTCAAAAAGGTGCAAATGACATCGTTATGAAGAGAAAAATATATCAGCAACTCCCGGTAGCCGTGGGGACAGATCCTGAGTCATAGCAGCCGTCATACCCAAGTACCTGTCCCAGCGACTACCCAGCGACTACCACGTCCCCTGACCCAATTCGTAAACTCACTCCCCTGTCATTCCGAGCACCCATCCCCCTCTTGTCATGTCGAGCGCGCTTGGTCGAGATGACAAGGTAGAAGAATGATCACCTGCTTTTCCGTTAAAACTTGTAGATTTTTCCGAAGAATTGCCACGAATGTGCGGAATATTTCGTAACTTTGTACGCGAATTCATCAATAATTGCAATTATGACTCAACTGACAGTTTCAATAGAGGATGTTTCTATGCTTGACCAGATTAAGCATGCCATCAGTCTGATACGTGGCGTGAGTAGCGTCACGCTGAAGCGTCGTAGGAAGACCAGCATGGACCGCGCCATCGAAGATATAGAGCAGGGGCGCATCTACAAGTACGACAGTTTGGATGACTTGATAAAGGAGATTGAGGGATGACGAAATACGAACTGCTCCAGCCATGGCTGGCGAAAACCAAAATACAAAGTATGAAAAGAAAAAAGCAAGGAAATTAGGCGGAATATTTGGAACTTTCGGAAATAATCCTTATCTTTGCCCACGGAAACAATAATTGTCAGCTTATATGAGTACGGAGGCCATGACAGAGAAAATAGCCGAATACTTCAAGACGCAGCCCGTCTTGAAAGCTTGGCTCTTTGGCTCCTTTGCCCGAGGAGAAGAAACTATGGATTCAGACGTGGACATACTTGTGGAGTACGATAAGAATGCACGTATCTCCCTGCTTACCATCTCGCATATGATGGGCGAGTTGGAGAAAAGCACGGGCCGACGCATCGACTTGATAGAAAACGGTTGTCTGTTGCCATTTGCGGTGGAATCTGCCAATCGAGATAAAAAATTAATCTATGAGAGAAGAGGTTAGGGATGTTGAACGGCTAAGCCACATGCTTGAAGCTATCAACGTGCTGATAAATTACAAGGAACATCACACGTTGGAAGAGGCAAAGTCAGACCCTGTGGTCTATTTTGGTTTGGTGAAGCACGTTGAGATTATCGGGGAAGCCGTCTATAAGTTGACTCATGAATTCCGTGACGCTCATCCCGTGTTAAACTGGGCTGACATAGAGCGTATGCGTCACGTCTTGGTACATGGTTACTATAAGATTCGTCCAAACCAGCTATGGGAGACTATCGTTTCGGATATTCCCGAGATAAAGCCGGTTATTGAGCAGTTAATCCTACAGGAAAAGTCAGAATAGTAAACTGCTGAGCATACGCTCACCATTATGGGCTCCGGCTCGCAAAGATCACGTGGACAGGTCTCTGATTGTTTTCAGAAAAGATCAAAGACCTGATCCCCATGATCGTCCCCCAACGTATTTTTCCGCCAGATGATACCGGCATGAAGGCCCAGAACTCAGCGACAAGACTGCTATTCCTTCTTCAAGTAATCAAACAAATTGATTCTGCCTGCCTCGTTTTCAATATCAAGTAGCGGTACTTTCTCCACCATCCTTGTAACACCAGTATGCTTGTCAACATAAAAATGAACCGTTGCCCCCGTATAACTGCGGAA
>DGTJ01000114.1:7337-26166 GCA_002393725.1 Prevotella sp. UBA4339
GAGCAGCAGAACAGCATCATTAACAAGGAATAGACGACGATAAGCGGTTTCATATCTTTAGTTCTCCTAGATTCCGCAGCACTTTAGTTTAATAGCTTTTATAAGTTCCTGAGCAACAAAAAGTTCTTCGACGCGCGAAGCGGCAAAGCCGAGCGGCCAATGATTTTGTCATGTCAGATTTTTCACTTACCTTAGTGCTGCAATTCAAGACAAGCAAAATCATCAATGACATGGCAAAGGTACAAATAAAATCTGAGAAAGTCACTCCTTTTGGAGGAATTTTTTTGTTTTGGACAAATTTGACTCTATTCTGTCCCCTTGATTCCGTTCAATAAGAATCTGAAGTAAGTGCATCATTGCCGTTGGAGCATAATTATCTCCTGCAACACGATTCCCGGGTCAAGTAGATAGATTCTTAGCCGCTGCATGCCCCTGCATGCAGCGGGTATGCTCATGCTGCGTGAGGCATAGCCCCTCAGAACATTCCAGCGCCACTCGGCAGTGAAGTCATCGGCATGGATAGAGAATACCTGCGGAGCCTCATTGCCCAGCTGTACGGCATAACGGGCATCACGCCCATTGTAGACGTGCAGAGTCGGAAGTGTGCGGACTTCTATCACACTGTCTCCCTCCCCGATATTCAATTCGTATTCTACGTAGGGAGCATCGCTCACACTCTTATACGACGGGGTGTCGAATGGCTGAACGAGCACTCCGTCGGTATATCCCAAGCCTTCAATGCGGAAGACATTGCCATGCTTCCACTGAAAAAGCGCTGCAGGAATAGTAAGTCGGGGCTCTCTCACGAAAGGAGGATAGGCACCGATATAAATCTGACAGATGCGGGCATCAGGCTTCAGGTCGGCAACAGTCAGTCGGTTGCTGCCTTTCTTCAGTTGGATTGTTCCCACGCGACTCCACATCGGTCCTACGTATGGCGCATGCCAGACATTGTTGATCGGTGTGACCGAGGCATCAAAGGTGCCGTTGTCTGTTTTGATTCTACAGAAGATATTATCCTTGGCTTCTTTTGAGAAGTTCCTAATGGGGGTGAGGGCTTCTATCCATAGGGGGATCTCTCCGTCTGTTTCACTATCGATGCTGATACCATCAGCAGAGATGGCATCCATAACACTCAGGAAACGCGGCTTGGGACTTTTCTGAGCCTGAGCAAAAACCTCTGGTGTACAGTAAGGCTGCTCTATCTTCTCAGAGCGGAACCAGTGGTAAGGCTGCCAGTTGAAGTAATTATTCCATTTCCCCTCCTTTATTACATTATTATAATGGTAAGTCCACGCATTCAGTTCACTGAACATCGTTTTCACCCTGCCTGCATCAGCAAATGCTCCGATGCTGTCTCCTGCTGTAGCACGAACCATACTGCGACGAGCCAGCAACTGATATTCGTTGATCATTGCAGCACCTCGAATAGGATAGCCGACCAGCTCGAAATATGCATCTTTTAGAGATTCGGGCACACGTTTCTCGACGTCTGTGGCATGAGCCGCTAAATTGCGCCAGCGGGCAATGCGCTGCTCTATCTGCTCTTCGCTGTAGTTCACGAACCAGACGTGTGAGTCTTTGCCTGCCGCCTGCAACTGGTAGTATCCTGCCTGCATATCAGCAATTTCCTGGGCCACCTCACGTGAGAATGTCTTCTCTGCCCAGTATCTGATATATTTATGAGCTTCAGTAGGTTTCCAGCGGTTGATGTCCCAAGCCAGGTCCATAACGAAAGATGTAAGTCCGAAGGCTGTACCCCGTCGGTCACTGCCGATAATCAGCAGCACAGGAGCCTGAGTCTTGGGATTCCTGACTGTCGTGACGATACATGACTCCCATTTGCCTTTGATGCCACTGACATCAATCTTCAGGATTTTTACTATATTCTCTATTAAACGACTTTTCCCAAGGGTGCCTGCCAGAATCATAGGAGCAGTGCCCACAAGATTCTTGGCCTTTTGCAGAACAGGCCGTTGACCGGTAACCCGCTCTACATCATCTGCCAGCATCCTGGAAGCGATATCCACCACTTTATAGTCGCTGGCATCTGTGCAGATCACAGCTACACTATTCTCTGTTGCCAGAGGGAACCAGCCAGCCTGAGCATCTTCAGCAATCACAGGAAAAATATTCTTCGCATGAAGCTGGTCTGCCGCAAAAGTCTCCAGTGCCACCAGCAGTGCAGTAAGGATAAATATACTCTTTTTCATACCTGATATTATTTTTGGCAATAACATAGAAGTTGACCCAACTTACTGCCTCGGAAGCCTCTGCCAAAAAGGACTGCAGACGGTAGATATCGTCGATCGGTAGTAATTGCATTGTCAAGAAGTCAAGCATACATATCATTTTTGTGGGGACAAATATACAAAAAAAAGGTGAAAATTCCAAACTAAATGCTAAACAAATTATATTTTTCGTTACAAATTGCAGTTTTTAAGCCGATTTTTCAGCATTATCACATAAAACTGTGCTGAAAAGTTAACGAAATACGCATAAAATGTGTAACTTTGCAGCCTTTTTGAGATTGTTTTAAGGAAATTAACAGAAAAGTGATGTCAGAACATTCGTTGAAACGGCAGTTGAAGGTGCTCACCGTTCCAGTGTTTATAGAGATGGCACTCGTCATGATGCTGGGTGCCGTCGATACGGTGATGCTCAGCCGCTACAGCGACAATAGTGTGGCGGCTGTGGGGCTGGACAACCAGCTCATGTCGCTGGTGTTTCTGGTCTATCAGTTCTTCTCGATGGGTGCAGCCATTATCTGCGCTCAGTACATCGGTGCCGGGTTTCAGAAGCGACTGGTGCAGGTGGTGGGCATGGCTCTGGTGGTCAACCTGCTGCTTGGCCTCACGGTGAGTGCCTTGCTGTTTGTATTCGCAGAACAGCTGCTTCATCTGATGGGTGTCCGACCGGAACTGATGGGCGATGCCCTCGTCTATCTGCGACTGACGGGAGCCTTGTCGTTCTTCCAGGCCCTGTCGCTCACGTTTTCCGCGTCGTTGAGAAGTGCAGGCAAGGTGACATATCCGATGGTGGTGACGGGCATCGTCAATGTAGTGAACATCATTGGCAACTATGCCCTCATCTTCGGCCGCCTGGGCTGTCCGCAAATGGGGGTCGAGGGAGCTGCCATCGCCACTGCTGCCAGTCGTGCTGTGGCTACCCTGCTTCTGGCCGTCATACATTTCCGCAAGCATATCCCTCGTTTCCCGCTCCGCTATTTCTTCCCCATCCCCTGGCTCGAACTTCGCAACCTATTGTTTATAGGCATACCGGCCATGAGCGAGAACATCAGTTACAACCTGTCGCAGGTAGTGGTCACCTATTTCATCAACCAGATCAGCAACGAGGCTCTGGCCACCCGAACCTATTGTGCCAACATCATCATGTTCGTCTATCTGTTCTGCCTGAGCATCACGCAGGGCGGTGACATCTTGGTGGGCCATCTCGTAGGACAGCGCCATCATCAGGCGGCCTACGTGCTGGGCAACTATTTCTTCCGCTGGTCAATGATCATCACACTCACCGGTTCTGCCATCCTCGCCATATTCGGGCGAGAAATTCTCGCTGCCTTCACCGACAATCAGGAAATCATCGCCATGGGCGTATGGGTGTTCGTCATCGACTGGTTTCTGGAGATTGGGCGCACATCGAATATCTTTGCCACGAGCACACTGCGGGCTACGGGCGATGCCTACTATCCGCTCATGATAGCCGTCATCTTCAACTGGACTATCGCCGTCGGTCTGAGTTATGTCGTAGGCATTCCTCTTGGCTACGGACTCATTGGCATGTGGGTGGCCTTTGCCCTCGACGAGAATATACGGGGCATCATCCTCATGCGTCGCTGGCGGTCAGGAAAGTGGCGGTCAAAGGGCCTCACATAATTTCAACTCTTCGCGGCAGAATTTAGTTACGATACGGTGGTGCTCAGCCCCTACAGTGACTATGTCCGACCATTAGGCTCGAGCAACATTCCCACGTTGGGACTGCCGTAGTCCCACGTTGGGAACATCGCAGTCCCAGCGTGGGACTGAAACGCTCCCCTTAATGGGAATAATCTCCACCGGCAGGCAAACACTCACCGCATCCGATACCTGGCACTTATCGACCAATAAGTGCCAAGTATCAGAGAATAAGTGGCATTTATCGCAAGACCTAACATTGGTTTTCGCAAAGTCCCTGCAGGAAAGGGTTTCCGAGGGATTCTGCCTCTTCCAAGACCTAACATAAAGGTAACAAAGACCTAACATGAGACCTAACACAGACCTAACATGCCTCCGCCTGCCACTACTCGCCGACGGCCCTGTACCATTGCATCTGCACGATTTCTGCAAAGTGTCAGACACTTTGCACAGAAAGGCTTCTACATCGTGCGTCAGGGCGGAAAAACGCGAAAGACGTTGGCTAAATAAAAAATAATTGCTATCTTTGCCGCATGAAACGAATATTGCTACTTTTAGTCCTTGGCTGCATGGTATGTGCAGCCAAGGCCCAAGACTACCGGATTCCTGTCTCTGAGCAGCATGAGCAGATGCAGACAGGGCAGTATCAACCTACGTGGGAGAGCCTGAAGACCCACCAGACACCCGAGTGGTTCCGCAATGCGAAGTTCGGCATGTGGGCGCACTGGGGACCGCAGTGCGTGGAGGGCTCGGGCGACTGGATGGCGCGCTCGCTGTATATGGAAGGCACGCGCGAATACAAATGGCACGTGGAGCACTACGGCCATCCGTCGGAGGTGGGCTTCAAGGACATCCTGCCGCTGTTCAAGGCCGAGGAGTGGAATCCCGACGAGCTGGTAGCCCGCTACAAGCGCTGCGGAGCGCAGTACTTCTTCGTGCTGGGCAACCACCACGACAACTACGACCTGTGGGACTCGAAGTATCAGCCGTGGAACTCGAAGAACATCGGTCCGAAGCGCGACGTGCTGGCTGAATGGGCCGCCGCAGCCAAGAAGGCCGGACTGCCGCTGGGCATCTCGTTCCATGCCGATCATGCGTGGACTTGGTACGAGCCGTCGCAGCGCTACGACCTGGAGGGTGAGAAGGCCGGCATCTACTACGACGGCAATCTGACCAAGGAGGACGGCAAAGGCAAGTGGTGGGAAGGCATGGACCCGCAGCAGCTCTACCAGCAGCATCACCCCATGAGCCAGGGCTCGTGGGACAACGGCCGCATCCACAGCCAGTGGGACTGGAGCCATGGTGCCTGTCCGCCGACACAGGAGTTCGTCACCAACTTCTATGACCGCACGCTGGACGCCATCAACCGCTACAATCCCGACCTCATCTACTTCGACGTCACCGTGCTGCCCTTCTATCCGCTGAGCGACTGCGGACTGCGCATCGCCACTCATCTTTATAACAAGAACCCGCGTGCCGTGGTCTTTGGCAAGATCCTTGACGACGAACAGCACAAGGCTCTCACATGGGACGTGGAACGAGGTGCTCCGAACGAGATCATCGACGAGCCCTGGCAGACGTGCAACTGCATCGGCGGATGGCACTACAACACCAGCATCTACGAGCGCAACGGCTATAAGAGTGCTGCCACGGTGGTCAAGCAGCTGGTCGACATCGTGTCGAAGAATGGCAATCTGCTGCTCTCCATACCGCTGCGTGCCGATGGCACTTACGACGAGAAGGAGTCGCAGATACTCGACGATCTGGAGGCATGGATGACGGTCAACGGCGAGAGCATCTTCGGCACACGTCCATGGGTGCGCTTCGGTGAGGGGCCCGTGGCCGAGGAGGACATCAAGATCAACAACCAGGGATTCAACGACAGTAAGTTTAGCGGCATGGACTGGCGCGACATCCGTTTCAATCAGACTGCTAAGTACCTCTACGTCACCGCCATGGGATGGCCTGAGAGCGGACAGCTCACCATCAAGTCGCTGGCCAAGGGCAACAAGGACCTGCGCAAAAAGATCAGCAGCGTCTATCTGCTGGGACACGGCAAGCTGAAGGCCCGCCAGACGGCTGAAGGCCTAGTCGTCACTCTTCCCAAGCCCTGCAATAAGATTGCGCCGGTGATGAGGATTAGTAAGTAAAAGAGGGGCATCCACCTAACCCCTATGGGCTCCCCCTTGATTCCAGAAACCAAAAGAAATACTCAATCTGCTGAACGAGAGGTTGAAACTTTCAAAAGAAGCGTAAAACCAATCAAACATAGATTCCTTAAATATCGGTGCACGCTCTTCCCACACCCAGGATCTGATACAGGCGGGGCATGTCGACGTGTTGGCGCACGTGGGCGGCAAGCCGGTCGTACTGCTCTTCCTTGAATGCCTGATAGCAGAAGGGAGCAGTCTTGCCCTGCTGGCTGCCCGGGGCGGAGCTGCCCGAAATCTTGTGGGCGAAGGGCTTAAGGAGGAAGTCGGCGAATGACGGATTGTCGAGGATGCCGTGAACGTATGTGCCCATACATTTGCTACTTACGATATATCCGTCGGCTCTGCCGTCGTCGAGGTGCAGCAGCGGCGACGGCTTGGCATCGCCGAAAGGACGGGTCTCGCCCATGTGGATCTCATAGCCGCTGCCATACTCGCACGTCACCTGACGGGTAATTTTCTCACCGCTCATAGTAGTAGTCGTTGGCAGTAGACCGAGACCAGGCAGGCGCTCTATGTCGCCCTCAACGTGATCAGGGTCGCACACCTCGATGCCCATTATCTGATAGCCTCCGCAGATGCCCAGCACCGATGCTCCCTGGCGATGAGCCTTTATGACGGCCTGGGCACAACCGTTGCGGCGCAGTTCATACAGGTCGTGAAGCGTGGATTTCGTGCCGGGAAGAATGATGATATCGGCTTGGCTGATGTCGTCGGTATTGTTGGTATAGAAGAGGTGCACCCGGGGGTCTTGCTCCAGAGAGTCGAAGTCGGTATAGTTGGAGAGGTGCTGCAGCATGACGACTGCGATGTTCACCTTGCCCTGCCTGGCGGCGAACGACTTCTGCGCCAGCGCCACGGAGTCTTCCTCCTCGATGTGGATATCATTGAAATAGGGTATGACGCCTAATACCGGCACTCCGCAGATGTCTTCGAGCATACGGCGCCCCTCGTCGAAGAGGCGCATGTCGCCACGGAACTTGTTTATTATGATGCCCTTTATGAGCTGCCGGTCTTCGGGAGTCTGAAGGGCGATGCTGCCATAGACGGAGGCAAACACGCCGCCCCTGTCGATGTCGCCCACAAGGATCACGTCGGCATTGGCATGACGTGCCATCGGAAGGTTTACGAGGTCGGTATCCCTGAGATTGATTTCTGAGATACTTCCGGCACCCTCCATCACGATGGGGTTGTATCGGCTGCTGAGACGGTCGAAGGCCCGGCACACCTCGGAACGGAAGTCGATTTCGCTCTTTCCGCGACGCCAATAGTCGTAGGCATTCTTGCTCCCTATTGGCTTGCCGTTGAGAATCACTTGCGATGTATGGTCGCTCTGGGGCTTCAGCAGCAGGGGGTTCATGTCGGTATGGCAGGGTATGCCGGCGGCTTCTGCCTGTACTGCCTGGGCACGGCCTATCTCCAGTCCGTCGGGGGTGGCGTAGGAGTTGAGTGCCATGTTCTGAGCCTTGAAGGGAGCGGGGTGATAGCCGTCTTGTCTGAAGATACGACAGAGGGCTGCTGCAATGATGCTCTTCCCGACATCGCTGCCCGTGCCTGCCAGCATCACCGGATGGAGTGTAGCGTCGTTGTTCATATCACACATCGCGGCCTGGTTTTAGTTGTGCTGCATCGTCGAAACAGAGTATCGCATTGCAGAGAGTTGCAGCAAGGTTGGAACCGCCCTTACGGCCTTCGACGATTATCTTTGGAATATCCTTGAAGGGCTTCACCATGTGCTTCGACTCTCTGACATGTACAAACCCCACCGGTGCAGCGATGATACCGGCAGGACTGGCCTTGCCCTTACGGATCAGGTCGCAGAGTTCCATCAGTGCCGTGGGTGCATTGCCAAAGGCGAAGAGGGCGTCGGGACGCTCTTCTACTGCCAGACGGATGCCTGCCTGAGTGCGGGTGATGCCCTTCTCTGCTGCCATCTCAGCCACTCGGGGGTCGGAGAGATAGCATTTGGCTTCGACACCAAGACGCTGGAGAGCTCCCTTGCGGATGCCGCTGGTAACCATCGTGACATCGCTGACGATGGTCTTCAATGAACCGTCCTTTACCTTATTATATAATGTTTCCACGGCTCCCTCGTCGGTATATAGGATATCCTCCATTTCAAAGTCGGCTGTGGTATGTATGGCATGCAGCAGAGCCCACTTATGGTCGAGGGGCCAGTCTTTGTGTTTCAGCTCCTTCTCGATGGTAAGGAAGGAGGAGATCATGATGCTTTGGCCGAGGGTCATGGGCCTATCCCCATGACCCTCGGCCCCATGACTGCCATAATATCCGCGAGGGGTGATGATCTTGCCATTGTAGACATACGATTGGGAGTTGCCGATGATGATTACGGTAAACATATCCACATCCTCAGGGTCGAAGTCGGAAAGGGTGGTTGTCTTTATCTCCTGCTCATCGCGTCCTGCCTGGCGAACATATCCGACAGGGGTGGTCTCTGCGCGATGCTTCAGGAAGAGCTCCTGCAGTCGGTACAACTGCCAGTATCTGCCGTGCGACTTGGGATTGTAGACGGCAGTCACGAAGTCTCCTATGGCAGCAGCCGTTATCCGCTTCTCTATCACTTCCCAAGGGGTCATCAGGTCGGAGAGTGAGATGATGCACATGTCATGACCGATGGGAGCACCTAAGAGCGATGCTGCCTTCTGGAAAGCAGAGATGCCGGGCAGGGACTCTATCGCCACATCACCCTGACTGCGTGACATCTCATAGATAAGTGGTGCCATGCCGTAGATGCCGGCATCGCCAGAGGAGATGACTACAACCGTCTTACCCTGCCGTGCCAGCTGGAATGCCATTTGGGCGCGTTCGCGCTCCTTTTTCATTCCAGTGTCGATACACTCGCAGCCATCCTTTACCAGCGACTCGATGAACTGGAAATAGTACTGATAGCCCACGATGGCGTCGGCCTGACTTATAGCCTCCATGACGGCAGGAGTGATGTCTTCTCTGCTGCCCGGTCCTATACCTGCAATGATGATCTTACCCATAACTGACCGCAAAGTTACGATTTTTTTCTGAAAAAGTTGCATAATTATAAAAATTATGTGTATCTTTGCAGCCGAATTGGTGATGCATGGGTGTTTCATCCGTGCAAGAAAAGGGAATCAGGTTAAAGACCTGAGCAGTACCCGCTACTGTGATCCTCTTTGTGAAAAGTCTATCAAGAGCCACTGAGCAATCGGGAAGGCAGACTTTTTGAGGAGAGCCAGGAAACCTGCCAGTTTCTGCGATATAGAAGCGAAAGCCTCGGGAGTTGGGCTGAGCGGAAAGTATTCTTAAGGATTGTAGATGAGAAGAAAGGCTTCAGATGGGCGAGCTTTGCTCAGGTATCTGCTTTTGCTGTCACTATGGTTATGTAACATGGGGGACTCTTTTGTTACACATGCTCGCAGTGTAACAAAAGAACCGCTGTTACAGCATCAGCGGAAGATGAAGGACTCGGTGATGCTCGACAAGGTGACAATCACCGGCAAGTCCAGAACCCAGCGGTTACGCGAAGGGGCTCTCTCTGTGAATGCCATCGACATCAGCTCGGTGGCGGGCAGCATCAGTTCGCTGGGAAGACTCGTTGACCGTACTGCTGGCGTGAAGCTGAGAGAAGAGGGCGGGGTAGGCTCCGATTTCGACCTGTCGATCAACGGCATGTCGGGCAACTCCATACGCTATTTCATCGACGGCGTTCCCCTCGACACGAAAGGCTCGGGGGTGAATCTGGCTAATCTGCCTGTCAACCTCATCGACCATATCGAGATTTACAAAGGTGTGGTGCCTACGTGGCTCAGCAGCGATGCCTTGGGCGGTGCTGTCAACATAGTCACCAAGCGCAAGAAGGTGAACTATCTCGACGGCAGCTACGGCACGGGCTCATATCATACTCACAAGGCAGACCTCAACGGCCAGTATGTGCTGAAGAACGGTCTGACCATACGCCCCGCCATCGGAGTTAACTACTCCAGGAACGACTATATGATGCGAGGCGTGGAGATATGGGACGAAGAGAGCCGGGAGTATAAGCCCGAAGACCGCCGCCGCTTTCATGATGCCTATCTCTCAGCTATCGGGCAGCTGGAGGTGGGATTCACCGACAAGTGGTGGGCTGACGAGTTCTTTGTGTCAGTATCATATAATAAGGTAGACAAGGAGATTCAGACTGGTCAGATACAGACGAAGGTGGTGGGCGAGGCAGAGCGCCGTTCTGAGGCATGGGGAGTCAGCGCCAGCTATCAGAAGCGCTGTTTCCTGCTGAAAGACCTTACTGCGAGTCTGGCATTGTCGCACACCTGGGATCATTCGCAGACCATCGATACCGTGTATCGCAAATACGACTGGAACGGCGACTTCATCAAGAGCTCGCGCAATGAGATAAACGGCAGGGCCCGCACTCTGCGCCACTATAAGCGACCGCTCACCATCGGGCGTGCCGACCTGAGATACCGTTTCAGCGACGAGCACCTGCTGAACCTTAGCTATGCCCTCAATCGCACGGGAAACGACCGCTGGGACGATGTGGACAAGACCTTCGAGGCTGCCAACGACATACTGGCAAAGCATATCGTCGGACTGTCATACAATCAGTCGCTCTTCAACGGCATGCTCAGCAATACCTTCTTCGTGAAGGACTATATAAACCATGTGAGCATCAACCAGACGGACATCCCTACCGTCACTGGTTCGAGAGACGTGCAGGGCTCATCCACGTCGAATGATCTTGGCGGTGGCGTAGGCATCAAGTTCCAGCCTCTTGAGGCGCTTGCCGTGAGAGCCAGCTATGAGCACAGTGTGCGCCTGCCGCTGGCAAGAGAGCTGCTGGGCAACGGCACAACCATATATGCCAATGTGGCACTGGAGCCAGAGAAGAGCGAGAACTTCAATGCAGGCCTCTTCGGAACGCTGAGGAACGACCGGCATACTCTGTCGTATGAGGTGAATGGATTCATTCGTAAGGTTGACAACTACATCCAGCCTCAGGTGTCGGAGAAGGAGGGTATGATGCAGTATGTCAACGTGCCAGCCGTGCATATCAAGGGCATTGAGGGAGAGCTGCGCTACGACTGGCAGCAGCGACTGCAGGTGGTAGGCAATATCACCTGGCAGGATGCCCGCGACCGTCAGGAGTTCAAGGGCGACGGTAAGCCGTCGGTGACGTTCAACAATCATGTGCCTAACCGTCCCTGGTTCTATGCCTCAGCCGAAGCCCGCTACGACTTCGGGAGCCTTGTCGCTCACCTCCTGCCCCTCACCTCTCACCTCTATGTAGGCATCGACTATCAGTGGGTTCACTGGTTCTATCTCTCTTGGGAGGGCTATGGTGCCCTCGACACCAAGGCCCGCATACCGGAGAAGAACATCTTCGGTGCCCAGGCCACCTACTCTTGGAAGAACGAGCGCTACAGCCTTGCACTGAGTTGCGAGAACCTGTTCGACCGGACCATCTACGACAACTATAAGTTGCAGAAGCCCGGCAGGACCCTGTTTGCAAAATTCAGAATAAACCTGCATTGATGAACAATTCTCATTCCACATTCCACGATTTACAATAAACAATTCACAATATAAACTCAAAACAACATGAAGAAACTTAAATTCTATCTGATGCTCCTGGTGATGCTGACAGCCACCAGTGCGAAGGCAGAGAGCGTGAAGTATCTGGTGTTCAACAGCGGAGGCGAGCAGACCGTCATTGCCTTGGCTGATCAGCCAGTGATAACTGTCAGTGAAGGAACTCTTAAAGTGACGGTAGCCGGTGAGGAGAAGCTCTCGGCAGACCTTTCAAACGGCCTGTCCTACAGTTTCTCGGAGTCAGCCCCAACAGGCATCAAGGAAGTGTTCGACGATGAGTCTTCCCGTCTCTCAGAGGGACATGTATATATCACCAATGCCCGTGAAGGTGATGTAGTCCGTGTATTTACTGTCGACGGAAAACTGGTTGCCGCTCAGAGAGTTGGCAATGAAGGAATAGCCGACATCGACCTGACAGCACTTGGCAAGGGTCTCTACATCGTAAAATCAGCGAAGACAAGTATTAAAGTAATGAACAAATAAAAAAGATTATGAAAAGATTTCTACTTACATTAGTTGCTGCAATAAGCCTGTGCCTCGCAGTCAGTGCCCAGACTTATAATATGGTTATCACCAAGACCGACAACTCAACAGTTCTTATCCCTGCTGACGAAGTGAAGAACGTCACATTCTATGCAGAGGAACCTATTGCCGACGTACCTCGCCACTTCGACCTCACCGTTACCGTGGGCAAGCAGGGCGGTATGGGTCGCGACGTGACTACTATCATGCAGAGCCGCAGCTCGCTTACAGAGGGAGCTACTGTAGACTTCAAGAATGTCGGTGCCGAAATCAATGCCGACTACTCAATGGAGGCTATCGTCAGAGGGAAGTACTACTATCAGGTACCAGTATCAGCCGACCGCTTCGTGAAGCTGCAGTTCAAGGATAATAAGATGCAGGTGATACAGGCTCAGCCGTTTGTGGCGAACACCTATAAGACTCGTGCCTACTGCCATGCCTGGCTTGGCGACAACACACTGCTCATCATGTCGGCAAATGGCGATAAGGACAAGATCGTCTGGACAAAGCTTAACACAGACGATATGACGATACTTTCAGAGGGCACACTGAATATCTCGCTTGCCGACGGCTACGATACGTTCACCTCTACCGGCATCGCGGCATATCGTGCTGCCGACAACAAGCTGTTCTATTTCTATTACAACAAGAAAGCCGGAACAACATCGGTGAATGCCACTAACGAGCCAAACTTCCACGTAGCCGTTATCAACCCGGAGACAATGGCTGTTGAACAAGACAACATCAATACCGACAAAGTGGCTGAGATGGCTGGATCGGCTTACGGAGAACTGCTTCAGAACACAGTCTTCTTCGACGAGGCAGGCAATCTCTATCTTGCTGCCTTCAACCCTGTGACCGTTGACGGCCTGAAGCGCGAGATAGGAGCCATTCTCCGAATCAAGCCGGGAGAGTATAATTTTGAGGCAGGATATAACGCCTTCCCTGAGAGCGAAGGAAAACTGCTTACCACACAATATCTTGGCAACGGAAAGCTGCTGACATACTCTCGCAACGACAATCTGACAAAGACCAGCAAGGGAAAGAAGGCTGTGATGAGTGGTATCGACGACTACAGCCACTATTACTCTATAGTAGACCTCAATGCAGGCAAGCGCACCCGCATGAGCTTCGATGGTGCAGAGATACCTTACAGCAGCGGTCGCTTCTCACAGCGCTCGGCTGTTGACCGTGCTGCAGGCAAAGCCTATTTCGGTGTGAACACAGCCGATGCCCAGCCTCAGATTTACGTCTATGACATCAAGACCGGCGAAGTCGCCAAGGGTATCGATGTGGCAGAAGGCTACTACTTCGAGCAGATACGTATCGTGGAAGACTAATCAAGTAATCACAAGCGTGTGATGAAATACGTGTATTATTATATAATTTTGTTTGTGCTCCTGTGCTCGGTTGACTGCCGGGCGCAGGACACGTCTTTGATGATGGTTCATTTCGGAACCACCTATGATGACACTCGTCAGAAGACCATCGATGCCATCCCGGAATAACTTTTCTGTCGGGAGGCTATAGTAGTTTGAGATTTATTTCGTAATTTTGCAACCAGATGAGAACAGCATTCCTCATAGCGGCTCCGGCAAGCGGCTCAGGCAAGACAACGATTGCCCGGGGGCTGATGGCTCTGCTCGCATCGAAGGGCTACAGGGTGCAGCCTTTCAAGTGCGGACCCGACTATATCGACACCAAGTTTCATGAGGCAGTATGTGGCTGTCCGAGCATCTGTCTCGATACGTTTATGGCATCGCCGGAGCACGTCAGCCAGCTGTTTATGGACTATGGCGAGGGTGCCGACGTGTGTATCGTAGAGGGGATGATGGGGCTCTTCGACGGATACGATCGCGACAAGGGCTCTTCGGCAGAGATAGCCCGGGTGCTCGATCTGCCTGTGGTATTGGTGGTGGATGCTAGGTCGGCTGCCTATTCGATGGCGGCTCTGCTCTCTGGGTTTATCAATTTTAGGGATGATATCCGCTTTGCAGGGGTAATATTCAACAAGGTCGGTTCGCCGCGCCATTTCGATATGCTCCGGCAGGTGTGCGATGACCTCAGGATAGCCTGTCTTGGATATCTGCCAAAGAGCCCAAGCCTCGAACAGGCTTCGCGATATCTGGGGCTTGACTTCTCAGAGAAGGCGGAGACGAAAGAGCTGACAGGCTTGCTGGAGAAACATGTCTGTTGGGAGGAGCTGATGCGGCAAAACAGTACCACCCTGGGACTGCGACGTTCCCACCCTGCGACTGCGACAGCCCCGCCCTGCGACTGTTCGGTGCTCCTTGCCCGCAACGCTGAGAGCTTCTCGTTCGTCTATCAGGAGAACATAGACAGGTTTGGGAAGGTGTCGTTCTTCGACCCAGAGAAAGATGTTCCGTCGCTCGACGATATTGATTTGCTCTATCTGCCTGGCGGCTATCCTGAGAAGCATCTTCAGGCTCTGAGTGATAATAAGGCTGCCTTAGGGGCTATCAGGAATTATGCTGAGAGGGGAGGGAGGATAATAGCCGAATGTGGAGGTATGATGTATCTCTGCAAGAGTATCGTTTCTGATGAAGGCGAGTATCCGATGTGTGGAGTATTGCCATATAAGATCTCTGCACTAAAAGAAGACAGAAAGTTGTCGTTAGGCTATAGGAGTTTTGTGCTGGACGGAAAGGAATATCGGGGACACGAGTTCCATTACACTCAGTTCGTGGGTGGGATTCCGAAGTCGGCTGTACAGGTATTCAATGCCAAGGGCGAGCCTGTGTCAACTCCAGTATTCAGATACAAGAACGTATTGGCAAGTTATACTCATCTTTATGAGATAATGTGGAATATGGAATGAAGTTTATAGTAATTGGAATATCAGATAATCCTAAGCCATTCTTCTCACCTGAGGTGATGGAGATTATTCAGAACGGCAGAGTATTCTCTGGTGGCAAGCGTCATCACGGGATAGTAGCCTCGCTACTACCTAAGAATGCAGAGTGGATAGACATCACCGCTGCTCTCGATGCCGTATTCGAGCAATACAAGAGTCTGTCTGAGAAAATGTCTAAATGTCTAAATGTCAGTCCCCTAATAGTCATCTTTGCCAGCGGCGACCCGCTTTTTTTCGGCTTTGCCAATACCATCAGGCGCAAGATGCCAGAGGCAGAGATAGAGGTATATCCTGCCTTCAACTCCCTCCAGATGCTGGCTCATCGTCTGGTGATGCCTTATCACGATATGAGGATTGTGTCACTTACCGGCCGCCCTTGGCCTGAATTTGACAAGGCTCTCATTGAAAGAGCCTCGAAGATAGGCATACTCACCGACAGAGAACATACTCCCTCTGCCATTGCAAGTAGGATGATAGACTATGGCTATGCGAATTATAGGATGTACGTAGGTGAGCATCTGGGCAATCCTACGCTTGAGAAGATTACCACATTGACACTCGAAGAAGCTGCCAAACGTGACTTCGAGATGCCCAACTGCGTGATTGTTCAATCATGGGGATACGATCAAGCGACCAGTCCCCTTGACCGCGTCTTTGGTATCCCTGACAGAGACTTTGCGCTGCTCGACGGCAGAGAGAAGATGATAACCAAGATGCCCGTCCGCCTGTTGACATTGCAAGCCCTCGAACTTCCCAAACGGCGTGTCTTCTGGGATATCGGTTTCTGTACTGGCAGCATCTCTATCGAGGCTCGCCTGCTGTTCCCCCATCTGCAGATAGAGGCATTTGAGATTCGTCCTGAGTGCGAGGCAATAATGGCAGAGAACACCCGTCGCCTTGGTGCCCCAGGCATCAATATCCACATGGGTGATTTCCTTGATACGGATATTTCTGCGCTCCCTCATCCTGATGCAGTATTTATTGGAGGTCACGGTGGCCATCTGGAAGAAATCATGGCAAAGGTGCTGACGGTCCTGACTGATGATGGAGTCATCGTTTTCAACAGCGTCACATCGTCAGTTGTTGCCCAGATGACAGACCGTCCTTCCAGTCGTCAGCAATGGGATGAGGCCTGTGAGAAATTGGGATTACATCAGGGAGCTCCCTTAAGAATACAATTAAACGACTATAACCCAATAGAGATATTACGATGCAAAAGATAGCAATAATACAGATCAGCAATGAAGGCGAGGACATTGCCCGATGCATAATGCATAATGCACAATGCACAATCATCCTTCTCCCTCGCTCTGACGTCGGCAAGCGCTGGAATGATTTCGATGCCTTTGTGTTCATAGGAGCGATGGGTATCTGTGTGAGGACGATAGCACCATATATTAAAGACAAGCACACGGACCCTGCTGTGGTATGTGTCGACAGCATGGGGCGCAATGCTATCTCTGTGTTGAGCGGTCATGTGGGAGGTGCCAACAATCTGGCTCGTGACATTGCTGCGATTATTGGAGCCCGGGAGGTAATCACTACACAGAGCGACAATGCCGGATTATGGGCTCTTGACACCTTTGAAGCAAGATTTGACTGGCCTATTGCAAGCGATGACGATATGAACCGGTGCATCTTCGCTTTCGTGAACCGTGAGCCGACAGCCTTGCTGCTGGAAGTTCGCGACGAGGGAACAGACTGGCTTGAGGCTACCAAGCCTGAACACGTCACTCTCATCAACAGTATCAGCGAGGCTGACCCCGGGAGGTATAAACTGCTGATCATCGTTTCGCCACGAGTCCATAAAGCGCCAGAAGGACTGTTGCAGCTACACTTTGTGCCGATGGTGGGAACGATAGGCTTCGGACTGGCTAATCATCCTGAAGACTACGAAAGCATCTACGACCAGATGGACGAGGCTTTCACCAGGCTTGGCTACCTGCCATGCTCCCATCGCTATTGTACTATTGATGTAAAGGCCGATGAAGAGTTTGTCACGATGCTCAGAGATGAATATGATAAGGATGTGGTATTCTTCACAGCAGAAGAACTGTCGGCTGTCGATGTGCCCAATCCCAGTGATGTGGTTGCCAGACATGTCGGCACTCCTAGTGTCTGTGAGGCAGCAGCAATATTAGGTTCTGATAATGGCGAGCTGATTGTCACCAAGGTGAAAGGCAAGAACTGGACAGCTGCCCTCGCCATCAGCCGTCAGCATCTGCGAAGGCATCAGGGGCATATCGAGATTGTTGGTGCAGGTCCTGGCGATCCTGACCTTGTTTCTGTGAGGGGGCGAAAGATGCTCGAGAAGGCAGACCTTATACTTTATGCAGGCTCCCTGGTACCAAAAGCCCTGACAGAATGCCACAAGCAGGGAGCTATCGTAAGAAGCTCTGCCGACATGAACCTTGAAGAGCAGTTTGCCCTGATGAAGGAGCACTATGACAAAGGGCATTTCATCGTTCGTCTGCATACTGGCGATCCTTGCATCTTTGGAGCCATTCAAGAACAGATGGCCCTGTTCGATCAGTATCGAATGTCATATCACATCACCCCCGGCATCTCATCCTTCCTTGCAGCAGCTGCAGAACTGCGCTCACAGTTTACTATCCCAGAGCGCACTCAGACCATCATCCTTACCCGTGGTGAAGGGCGCACTCCGATGCCGGAAAAAGAGCAGTTGCACTTGCTTGCCAAGAGTCAGAGCACGATGTGTATCTTCCTTTCTGCGGCAATCGTCGACGATGTGCAGCGAGAGCTGTTGCAGGAATATCCAGAAGACACCCCCGTAGCTGCATGCTATCATCTTACATGGCCTGACCAGAAGATATATCGCGGCAAATTGAAAGACCTTGCAAAGATTGTTCATGACAACAACCTCACACTCACCACGATGCTTGTGGTTGGCGAGGCCATCGACAATCGTCAGGGGCTTTCAGAACTATACAGCAAGCACTTTTCTCACCTCTTCCGCCAAGGGAAATAACATTTCTTATTCCACATTCCACATTCCACATTTCACATTCCACAACTATGATACTGGTATTCGGAGGAACAACAGAGGGCAGGAAGGCAGCAGAGGTGCTTGAGGAGTCTGGGTCTGAATATTTCTACAGCACCAAGACAGGTGAACAGGAGCTGACACTTCATCATGGTCATCGTATCGATGGGGCACTCGACGCAGAGGCGATGCACCGGTTCTGTGAAGAGCATCAGATACGGCTCATAGTTGATGCTGCACATCCCTTTGCCTCCAGGCTCCATGAGACTATCATGACTGTTGCTGAAGAGGCTCAGATACCTGTTGTCAGATATGACCGCATCTATCCTCCCAGAGATCCTGACATAACCTGGATTGACGATTATTCGCAGATACCAACCGACATCCATACATTGCTTGCCACTACCGGTGTGCAGAGCATCAGCAAACTGAAGCCCTTGGAGGCTAAGGGCATGAAGATATGGTATCGGATACTTCCTCGTGAGTCATCAATATCACTTGCCAAGGCTCAGGGAGCCACCGACGACCAGATATGCTTTTATGAAGACGGCAATACAATAGACGTAGATGCAGATGCCATCTTGCTTAAGGAGAGCGGACTGAGTGGAGGCTTCTTGGAGAAGGTGGCTGCCGCCCGAGCCAAGGGTATGCGTATCATCGCCCTTAAGAGGCCAGATATAATAATGTGGAATGAGGAATGTGGAATGTGGAATGAGGAATGTGGTAA
>DGTJ01000114.1:26374-37362 GCA_002393725.1 Prevotella sp. UBA4339
GCAAGAATGTGGAATGAGGAATGTGTCAACGGTCCTTACGGCTTGCGAAGGGCAGTAGAACATCTATTGCCAGAGTTCTTCCCATTGCACAGCGGACTTACCACAGGCACCTGTGCTACTGCAGCAACAGTAGCCGCAGCAATCAGGCTCCTCACAGGTGAGACTCCTTCAGAGGTACCTGTGATATTGCCTGATGGCGAGACAATCTATGTGGCAGTGACTTATGGCAGCGATTACGCATCTGTGTTCAAGGAGTCGGGTGACGACCCGGATGTAACAAATGGCATCGAGGTAAGGGCGAGAGTAGAGCATAGCGATCATTTTGAGATTGTCGGAGGCGAGGGTGTAGGACGTTTCACACTTCCTGGCTTCGATTTTCCTCCAGGTTCACCCGCCATAAACAAGGCTCCTCGTGAGATGATAGCCCGTAATCTTGATGCACAATGTATAGCAAGCATTTCTCCTTCCTCGCCTCTAAGAGTCACCATCAGCGTTCCTCAAGGTGCAGAGATAGCCCGACGTACTTTCAACCCTCGTCTTGGCATCGAGGGAGGTATCAGCATCATAGGAGTCTCGGGCATAGTGAAACCATTCAGCGAAGAGGCCTTTATCAGTTCTATCCGTAAGTGCATGGAAGTGGCAAAGGCCAGCGGTACGGCTCGTGTTGTCATCAATAGTGGAGCCAAGAGCGAGAGATTCCTGAAGGCTCTGTATCCTGACCTTCCGTCGCAGGCATTTGTGGAATATGGCAATTATATAGGTGAGACGCTCAAAATAGCCAACGAACTTAAAATCCGGAATGTCACCCTTGGGGTAATGCTTGGCAAGGCCGTAAAGCTTGCTGCAGGCCATCTCGATACCCATAGTAAGCGTTCAACGATGGATATCGGCTTTATCAGTCAGATGCTTAGTGAGTCAGGGATAGACATAGATATATCGGATATCACCCTTGCCAGAGAACTTTGGGAGAAGATTCCTGCTCCGCAGATTCAGGATTTCGTCAGTACGGTAATATCTCATTGTGAGAACCATTGTCGCCCTCTGCTTCCTAACGGTCAACTCACGATAATGCTTGTCGATGACAATGGGCGAATCATGACTTAGTGCTACTATTCTCCTATCTCATCCTTGCGACGCCTGAAGAGCACTGCTGCGATAACAGGAGCGCCAACGAGTGCTGTTACGCTGTTCACCGGCAGGGCTCCCTCAAATCCCGGCATACGGGCTATTAGGTTGCATACCAGTGCCAATGCCGCTCCACAGAGCATTGTGGCAGGCATTAGAATGCGATGGTCAGAGGTCCTGAAGATAGCCCTTGCCAGATGAGGAACGGCAAGGCCGATAAACATGATTGGTCCGCAATAGGCTGTGACGATAGCCACGAGTATTCCTGAAGAGAGGATTACCAACAGCCTTGCCCTGCTGATGTTAAGTCCGAGGTTTGAGGCATAGCGGTCGCCAAGCAGCAGCAGATTCATCGACTTCACCAATAGACAGCTCAAAGGCAGTAGCACGCACATCAGCACCACGAACAGCACCATCTCATCGCCTGATACACGGGAGAACGATCCAAGCCCCCATACAACAAAAGCTTTCACATCCTCTTCCGGCGAGAGAAACTTCAGCACTCCGATGATGGCATTTGCCAGATAGCCTATCATCACACCTATTATCAATAGCGTGACATTTCCCTTTACCTTCTGCGATATCCACACTATCAGCATCATTACTGCAAGGGCTCCTATGATGGCAGCTACCGACATAGCTGCATCGCCAAGATAGCCTAAACGGCTCAGAGCGACACCACCTATCCTTCCAGAGAGCAGCACCACAAATGCTACTCCTAATGCCGATCCGTTGGAAATACCGAGCACCGACGGACCTGCAAGGGGATTGCGGAACACCGTCTGCATCTGCAGTCCGCTGACGGCGAGTCCTGCTCCTGCTGCGATAGCCGTAAGGGCTTGAGGCAGTCGTGACTTCAAGATGATGTTCTGCCAGATCTCATTATCGCCATAGCCCAGAAGGATGTTGCACACTTCAGGCATAGGTATCTTGACGGAGCCAATGAGCAGGTTGACAATAGTCAGAACCGCTATTGCTGCAATCATCCCAAATCCCTTATTCCACATTACTTCAGTAGTCTATAGTATTTTGGCTGATAGTCTTTTTCTACCAGTTCAGGATGGAAGATAGCCACGAAGTCCTTCAGCACCACGTCGGGTTCTACGGGAGATATCTCGTAGTAGGCCTGTTTCTTCATGTTGCAGTATATTACCTTTTTTTCTTTGAATGCCTTAAAGAGTTCATTACGAGGTTCTGAAGCCTTCAGCGCCTCGTATGAGAATTCATCGGGATAGCTGTTCAGTATCCTCCAGTAGTCGGCATTGGCAGCGAGGGCGTACATCTTTTCAAACTCCAGGTTCTCGCCTGATGTCTCCTCATCATTGATCACGTATTCGGCTCCTGCATCGCGGAATATCTGAGCCAGGTAGTTCTTGCCTCCAACAGCGTGCCAGGTACCATAGTGCATCTCACCGCTCGTAACGGTAGGACGTTTTTCCACCTTTCTCGCCTCAGCCTTCAGTTCGTTGTAACGTTTCTCGATGCCGACAAACACTTTGTTTGCCTCACGCTCCTTGCCTATGAACATCCCAACGAATTTCACCCATTCGGCCTGTCCCAGCGGGTCGAGTTCCTTATATCCTAGATGAGGCACCAGCGTGATGCCCGTCTCCTTGATGGCATCATAGCCGCCACGCTTTGAAGGGGAGATAAAGATGACATCAGGATTGGCAGCGAGCACCATCTCCGTGTCGAAATTTCCCTCCATGCCAATCTTCACCATCCGTCCGTCCTTTACTCTGGCAAGGATATCCTTGTTGAAGAGATTCTTCGTCCCCGTCAGTCCTTTCACCACATCGATGGCATCAAGGGCAGTAAAGTTGGAGAGTTGAAGCATTGTCATGCAGATGGTGCTCTTGACAGGTACACGTATCTTAGTGTATCCTTCTGGCACATCGGCATCATCCGATGTCACAAGAGCAAATCTGTCATGTGCGCCCACAATGACGAGCCGAATGTCTGCACTATCCTTAACTTCATAGCCTGTGGCATATTTTGGAGCAGAAATCTCAGCAGACGGGACTTTTTCACCATTCAGGTCTTTGTCGCTGCTGCTTTTCCCAGCCTTCCCTCCACAGTTCCAGAGGAGGGTTGCAGCCGTCGATAGCATAATCAGCGCAGTAAAGAACTTTGTTTTCATACATCATGATTTTTGATTTTGTATGCAAATTTAAATAAAATTTCTGAGATTATAAGCAAGTTGAGATAAAAACTGAAACAAATTGCCCCGAAAAGTTAGAAATCAAGGCCTCCATACGCTCAATTCTATCCTTTTCGTGCTCTAAGTCACAATTTATTATTATCTTTGAAGCATAGTTCACATGTTATCGTCCTTAGTGCAAAGTTAGTTCTTTTTTCGGTCTCACGGGTCTCACGGTCTCACGGTCTCATTGGTCTCACGCTGGCTGCAACATAGCCGGCCCACTTAAATTAAAAAATTTATCTTTTATTTGGATGTTTGCTCAGTTCTTTGTAATTTTGCACCCGATTTCGAAATAATAAGGTATACCAAATGAATATTGAAGCATTGATCAGCAAGGCTGCAGGCGATGCCGTGAAGGCTCTCTACGGGATGGAGGCATCCGAGAAGATGCTGCAGCTGCAGAAGACGAGAAGTGAGTTTGAAGGAAACCTGACGTTAGTGGTCTTCCCTTTCGTACGGGCTGCCAAGAAGAGTCCTGAGCAAACAGCTCAGGAGATAGGCGAATATCTGGTAAGCAACTGTCCGGCTATAGAGAAATTTAATGTGGTGAAGGGCTTCCTTAACCTCTGCATCGGCGACGGTGCATGGATAGAACTGCTCAGTGCCATCGATGCCGACGACAACTTCGGTATGAAGAAGCCCACCGATGAGTCGCCCCTCGTGATGATAGAATACTCATCGCCCAACACCAACAAGCCCCTCCATCTGGGTCATGTGCGCAACAACCTGCTCGGCTGGTCGCTCGCACAGATCATGGAGGCCAACGGCAACAAGGTGGTGAAGACGAATATCGTCAACGACCGTGGCATACATATCTGCAAGTCGATGCTCGCATGGCTGAAATACGGCAACGGTGAGACACCCGAGTCGAGCGGCAAGAAAGGCGACCACCTGATAGGTGACTACTACGTGGCTTTCGACAAGCACTACCGTGAGGAGGTCAAGCAGCTCATGGCCCAGGGCATGGACGAGGAGAAGGCCAAGCAGGAGGCTCCGCTCATCAAGGAGGCTCACGAGATGCTGGTGAAATGGGAACAGAACGACCCTGAGGTGCGTGCTCTCTGGGAGAAGATGAACAACTGGGTATATGCCGGCTTCGATGAGACATACAAGAAGATGGGCGTATCGTTCGATAAGATATATTATGAGAGCCAGACCTATCTGAAGGGTAAGGCCAAGGTGGAAGAAGGTCTCGCCAAGGGGCTCTTCGAACGCCATGAGGACAACAGCGTCTGGGCAGACCTCACCAATGAGGGACTTGACCAGAAGTTGCTGCTACGCTCTGACGGCACCAGCGTATATATGACTCAGGACATCGGTACTGCCGAGATGCGATTCCAGGACTATCCCATCGACAAGATGATATATGTGGTGGGCAATGAGCAGAACTATCACTTCCAGGTGCTCTCAATCCTGCTCGACCGCCTGGGCTTCAAATGGGGTAAGGAGCTCGTACACTTCTCTTACGGAATGGTGGAACTGCCCAACGGCAAGATGAAGAGCCGCGAGGGAACTGTTGTGGATGCCGACGACCTGATGCAGCTGATGGTGGATGACGCCTATAAGACATCAATGGAGCTGGGCAAGTTTGACGATATGACCGAGGAGGAGCGCCGTGAGATTGCCCGCATCGTAGGTATGGGCGCCCTGAAGTACTTCATCCTGAAGGTCGATGCACGTAAGAACATGCTCTTCAATCCCGAGGAGAGTATCGACTTCAACGGTAATACCGGCCCATTCATCCAGTATACTTATGCCCGCATCCGCTCCATCCTCCGCAAGGCCGGTGACAATGTTCACTATTCAATGTCCAATGTCCAATTGTCCGACAAGGAGGTGGAACTGATTCAGAAGATGAATGAGTTCGGGGCTGCTGTCGAGCAGGCTGGCAAAGACTATTCACCCTCAGGCATCGCCAACTACTGTTACGAACTGACGAAGGTGTTCAACCAGTTCTACCACGACTACTCTATCCTCAACGAGCCTGATGAACAGAAAAAAGCTGTGCGCCTGATGCTCGCCAAGAATGTAGCAAAAATTATTAAGAGTGGCATGAGCCTGCTCGGCATCGAGGTGCCAGAGCGCATGTAATAACAGATGACAAAACTCGTCAATCCACCCACAAACCGTCATGACACCGTACTTCCATTGCCTCTGGAAGTACGGGCAGACGCGTGGGCGGTGGATGCTGCCTGCTCAGGCAATCCCGGACCGATGGAATATCAGGCCATCGACCTGGCTACAGGGGCAAGAGTGTTCCACTACGGACCTGTACGCGGAACAAACAATATCGGGGAGTTCCTCGCTATCGTACATGCCCTGGCCCTCTGTTGGAACGGGGGGATGCACGACAGGATCATCTATTCAGATTCTTATAACGCAATACTATGGGTGACAAAGCGCAAGTGCAAGACCAAGCTTGAGCGCACTCCACAGACTGAGCAGCTCTACCAGATAATACAGCGAGCTGAGAACTGGCTACAGACTCACAACTTCCGTAACCCCATCATCAAATGGGAGACTCAGAAATGGGGTGAGATTCCCGCTGACTTCGGACGAAAATAAAAGCCCTCAGTCTTGTCTCTTATAGACTACTATTACATTCCCATCGTATCTTTTAGAAGATACCACCTCCACGTTTTTCGGTATTTGTGGTGCACGAGTACCGCCAGAAACGGTCATCATGGTGTTTGTCTCTACACGGATCTCGTCATATAAGTTCTGGACAAGGAACGAGCGCAATGTCTCTGCCCCACCCTCAACGATGAGCGACTGGATATTATGGGCATGAAGACTCTCGAGATTCAACGGGTGCTGATGGTCGATGACAAGGCGCTTGGGGTCAGGGCCATCCCAGTGGCGTACATTCAGCTGAGGATGCTCGCGCTCATCGGTGATCCTTCCCACAAGGATAGCATCCTCCTCAGCCCGCAACTTGTGTGACAGCATCGCAGTAAAATCGCTGGAGATCTTTACAGCCCGGCCATTGTCGTCAATGAAGCCATTGGCCGTCTGAGCCCATTTCAGGATTATGTAAGGCCGCTTCTCTCTATGGAATGTGAAGAAACGACGGTTCAAGGCCTTGCATTCATCTTCCAGGACTCCAACCTCAACCTCGATGCCCGCATCGCGGAGCTTCTGTACTCCACGCCCCTGAACCTCAGCGAACTCATCTATACAACCGACAACCGCCCGCCGCACACCTTTCCTTATAATAAGGTCGGCACAGGGAGGAGTCTTACCATAGTGCGAACATGGCTCGAGAGACACATAGATGGTAGACTCAGCCAACAGAGCCTCATCCTCAGCACTTACCGAGGCAAAGGCATTCACCTCGGCATGACCTTCGCCGCAGCGAACATGATATCCCTCACCGATTATCCGCCCATCGGCACTTACTATCACTGCTCCTACCATAGGGTTGGGCTTCGCATTCTGACGGCCATTCCGTGCCAACTGAATGCACCTGCGCATATATTTCTCGTCTTCAACCATCACTAAAAATGTATTGTCTTAACTCCTTTTAACTCCTAAACTCCTAAACTCCACAAAAAAAATATTATCTTTGCACCCACTATGACATACGAAGCTCTCTGGCACAGACTATCATCACTATATGATGCAGGCGAGGCTAAAGCCATCGTCCGCCTGGTGCTTGACGTACGCTTCGGGATGTCGTTTACCGATATTCTTTGCGGCAAAGTTAGTGAATTATCCTCAGACGACCAAACAGAACTGGAAAAAATTATGCTCCGCCTGGAAAAAGGCGAACCAGTACAATATGTTCTGGGCGTGGCGGAATTCTGCGGCAGGCAGTTTCGGGTGAGCCCGTCAGTGCTTATCCCGAGGCCGGAGACGGAGGAGCTGTGCGGGATGGTGGGAGATTTTGTGGGAGATTTTGTGGAATGTGGAAGGTGGAATGTGGAAGGAGAAATGTTCGAGGAAGGAGGAGTAATCGAGGAAGAAGGAGTACTCGAGGAAGGAGGAAGGAGGAAGGAGGAAGGAGAATACCTCATTCCTGAAAAAGGACAAATTATTCCCAAAGAAGAACAAATTATTCCCAAAGAAGAACAAATCATTCTAGAAGAAGAACAAATTATTCCAGAAGAAGGACAAATTATTCCAGAAGAAGGACATATCATTCCAGAAAAAGGAAAAATCATTCTGGAAAAAGATGACAGGATTCGGGACAAGGATGACAGAATTCGGGACAAGGATGACAGGATTCGGGACAAGGATGACAGAATTCGGGAAAAGGAATTTAGGATTCTGGATATTGGAACTGGTAGTGGTTGTATTGCCATTACATTAGCACTTGGAATTCCAGGGGCAAAGGTGACTGCATGGGATATCTCTGACGATGCCCTTCATATAGCAAAACAGAATGCCCATACCCTCGGTGCCGATGTCCTTTTTGAAAAAAGAGACATCTTGAACATTTCTCCTTCCTCCTTCCTCCTTCCTCCTTCCTCGAATACTCCTCCTTCCTCCAAATACTCCATCATCGTCAGCAACCCTCCCTACATCTGCCACAAAGAACAGCCCGCCATGGAGAAGAACGTGCTCGAGCACGAGCCGCATCTCGCACTCTTCGTGCCTGACAACGACCCGCTGCTGTTCTATCGGGCGATAGCTAATTATGCCATCAAGGCATTAAGAACTGGAGGAATGCTGTTCTTTGAACTCAATCCCGTGTATGCCAACGACACGGAGAAGATGATCCAGGAACTCGGATTCAAACATACGGAACTGAGAAAAGACCAATTCGGCAAACTACGTTTCCTTAAAGCCACTAAGATATGAAAAAAGAAAAGACAGAACAGGAGGCCTTTCTTCAATTAGCCTCACTATGTGCAAACGCTGAGCACTGCCAATACGAAATGCTGGAGAAGATGAAGCGCTGGGATCTTTCCGAAGAAGCCCAGGCCCGTATCATGGCAAAGCTCATTGCAGAGAGATACGTTGACGACCTGCGCTATGCCCGTGCCTTCGTCAATGACAAGATACACTACAACAAATGGGGACGCCGCAAGGTGCAACAGGGCCTTTGGATGAAACGAATAGATAAAGCCATCCAACGGGAAGTTCTCGACGAGATCGATGAGAAAGAGTACCTGAACATCCTTAAGCCGATGCTGAAACAGAAACGAAGGAGCATAAAAGCCGCTAACGACTATGAGATGAACCAGAAGCTTGTTCGTTTCGCCTTAGGACGAGGATTCACTTTCGACATTATCCGACAGTGCCTCGATGTGAGCGATATCAACGAAGAAGAGTTCGACGATGACGAGGATTAGTTTCTGGACCCGTCTCCTTGACCTGATATCTCCCAGGCTGTGTACCGTCTGTGGCGAGAGACTTTCTATCACAGAAGAAGTCATCTGCGGCAAGTGCAACCTTCACCTGCCCAGAACCGGTTTTCAGCGCAATGCCAAAGAGAATATCATGGCCAAGATGTTCTGGGGGCAGATACCCATCGAACGCGCCTCCGCCCTCTTCTACTATGAGGCTCATTCCGAGACTGCCAATATCATCTACGAACTGAAGTACAAGAACCATCCCGAGATAGGAGAGACCATGGGAAGGATGCTGGCCCGGGAACTGGAGAGAAGCGACTTCTTCGAAGGGATCGACGGGATAGTACCCATTCCACTCGCCAGAAAACGAGAACGGCAACGAGGCTACAACCAGAGTATGGAGATTGCGAGAGGTGTGAATGAGGTAACCGGGCTGCCAATATATAACAAGGTAGTAAGAAGGAACAAGTTTGAAGGTAGTCAGACGACCAAGGACCGTTGGGAGAGGAATGAGAATGTTGAGAAAGTGTTTGAGTTGACCGACAGCTCCACCATCAGAGGCAAGCACATGCTCATCATCGATGATGTAGTGACAACAGGAGCGACAATCATTGCCTGTGCCAAAGAACTCGCAAAGGCCGGAGATGTCAAGTTCAGCGTCCTTTCCCTCGGATTTGCAAAAAGTTAAGAGCAACATAGAAAGTACTGATTATCACGTATTTTTCGCTTTTCACAGAATTTAATTGGTGATAATCTGCTTTTTATGTGGCTTTTTTATTAACTTTGCAGCCAAATCAACGTTGAAAATATGGAAATAAAGAATCAATTAGCAAAGAAACTGATGGATATAAAAGCCATCAAGTTACAGCCCAACGACCCATTCACATGGGCTTCAGGTTGGAAGTCACCCATTTACACTGACAATCGTAAGACCCTGTCGTTCACCGATGTACGTTCGTTTGTAAAGCTCGAGCTTTGTCATGCCATCCAGGAGCATTTCCCTGAGGCAGACGCAGTAGCAGGAGTTGCTACAGGAGCCATCGCCCAGGGAGCTCTCGTTGCCGACCAGCTGGGCCTCCCATTCAGCTATGTCCGTCCGAAGCCGAAGGATCACGGTATGGGCAATCAGATTGAGGGCGAGATAAAGAAAGGTGCGAAAGTGGTTGTAGTAGAGGATCTTATCTCTACTGGAGGCAGTTCACTGAAGGCCGTTGCAGCCCTGCGTGAGTATGGTGTCGAGGTAGTAGGCATGGTGGCATCATTCACTTACGGTTTCCCTGTAGCAGAGAAGGCATTCGAAGAGGCAGGAGTCAAACTAATCACCCTGAGCAACTACGATGCAGTAATAGAAGAGGCTGCCAAGACCGGTTATATCAAGGAAGAAGACAAGGCCGTACTCGCGGAATGGCGCAAGAGTCCAGAGACATGGAAACAGTAGTAAGGTAAAACAGCAAATAAGGTAAGAAGATGGGATTATTCGGAAGTGAAAGCAAATTTGAGAGTAGTGTAAAGCATATCCCCTACCCTCAGCAGGCAGTATATGATAATATCAGTGACCTTCGCAACCTGGACAAGGTGAAGGATCGTGTGCCAGCAGACAAGGTCAATGACTTCAAGTACGATGAAGACACAGTAAGTGTAAACGTTCCCCCGGTAGGAGAGCTCAAGCTCCGTATCTGTGACCGCGAGGAGCCCAAATGTGTGAAGTTCGAGACGATTCAGTCGCCAGTGCCATTCAACGTATGGGTACAGGTATTACCAGTAGACGACAACAACTCAAAGATGAAGGTCACGGTAAAGGCAGAGCTCAATCCCTTCATCAAGAGCATGGTAGAGAAGCCTCTTCAGGATGGTGTTGAGAAGATAGCCGATGCCCTTTCCCAAGTCCATTACGTCTAATCCTCTCGTCTATCATTCCCTCTGTCCAGTCATCTATACGTCTATCTAATCGTCTATCAGTCTAAATGTCTAATTGTCTAAATGTCAAAAAATGAAACTTTGGGAGAAAAACTTTGAAATAAACCATGAGATAGAGCGTTTCACCGTCGGTAGAGACCGTGAGATGGACCTCTATCTTGCCAAGTACGACGTGTTGGGCTCGATGGCCCATATAACCATGCTTGAGAGCATCGGGCTGCTTGAGAAAGACGAGCTAACTGCCCTGTTATCAGAGTTGAAGAACATCTATCACCAGGCAGAGCGTGGCGAGTTTGTCATTGAAGACGACGTTGAGGACGTCCACTCCCAGGTAGAGATGCTTCTCACCCGCAAGCTCGGTGACATGGGAAAGAAGATCCACTCCGGTCGCTCGCGCAATGACCAAGTGCTGGTAGACCTCAAGCTCTTCACCCGTCATGAGCTGA
>DGTJ01000098.1:0-189 GCA_002393725.1 Prevotella sp. UBA4339
ATAGACCATCAGCTGTAGCTGCGGGTTCTTCAAACCCACGAACCAGTTCGTCGGTTCTATCCTGTCAATCACGTTTTTTTTCGCTGCGCTTGCGGTCAGCAAGCCTACCATCAAGAAGGCAATGATTAAAATTCGTTTTCGCATATCGTTGTTAGTTTGTTTCTGCAAAGATAGTCAAATATCTGTAAT
>DGTJ01000098.1:244-2852 GCA_002393725.1 Prevotella sp. UBA4339
CGATACCCCCTCACAAAGCTTTTTTGACATTTCCTTGTAAAAACGATTGCACAATCGTATTTTTTTTGTATCTTTGACGCCATATTACTACTCCTTGTATCGAAAGAATCAAACATAACCATTTATAACAAATTACAATGAAGAAATTGTCAACTAAACATTCATGGTACATGCTGTTGGGTGTGGGCTTTGCCGCACTCTGCGGATGTACAGGATCAGACAAAGCAGTCATGAACACCATCAACCAGGAAGAGGTGATGAGTAAGCTCTCCCTCGAAGAAAAGGCGCATTTCGTTATCGGTACGGGAATGGAAGGCGAAAGTGGTAACAGTGCCGTTGTTGGCGCCACCCGTAATCTCGTGCCAGGAGCAGCAGGAACCACCTATCCGCTCGACTCTCTCGGCATTCCTCCCATTGTGTTAGCCGACGGTCCTGCAGGACTTCGCATCAGCGCCACTCGCGAAGGCGACTCCGCCACATACTATTGCACGCACTTCCCCATTGGAACGCTGCTGGCCTCTACATGGAACACCCAGCTCATCGAAGAGGTGGGAAAATCCATTGGCGAGGAGGTCAAGGAATATGGTGCCGATGTTCTCTTGGCTCCTGCGGTGAATATTATGCGTAACTCACTCTGCGGACGAAACTTCGAGTACTATTCAGAAGATCCCGTAGTGGCAGGTAAGACCGCCGCTGCCTATATCCTGGGTGTACAGAAGAATGATGTAGGAACAAGCATCAAGCACTTCGCAGCCAACAGTCAGGAAACCAACCGTATGAGCAACGATGCACGTATCTCGCAGCGTGCCCTGCGCGAGATCTACCTGAAAGGCTTTGAGATAGCTATCAAGGAGAGTAAGCCCTGGACGGTGATGACTTCTTATAACTACATCAATGGTGTCTATGCTTCCGAGAGCAAGGATCTCGTCACTACCATCCTCCGCGATGAGTGGGGCTTTGAGGGAACGGTCATGACCGACTGGTACAGTGGTAAGGATGGAGCCCAGCAGATGTGGGCAGGTAATGACATGCTCCAGCCGGGTAAGCCCGAGCAGTTCGATTCTATCGTGGCAGGTGTGAAGAGCGGTAAGCTCGATGAGGCCGACCTCGACCGCTCTGTTCAGCGCACCCTGAACCTTGTGGAAAGGAGTCCGCGCTATCAGGGATATAAGTATTCCAACAAACCCAACCTGAAAGCCCATGCAGAAGTAACAAGGCAGTCGGCTGTCGAGGGTATGGTTCTCATGAAGAATGGAGCCACCCCCAACCCCTCCAAAGAGAGGGGAGAGGTGCTACCGTTCAAAGATAGTATCAAAAAAGTTGCATTATATGGTAATACTTCCTACGATTTCATCGCCGGCGGTACAGGTTCAGGCGATGTGAACCATGCCTACGTTGTTTCATTGCTCGACGGACTGAAGAATGGTGGTTACACCGTTTCCGAGGAACTGAAGAAAACCTACGGTAGCTATCTGGCTGATTGCAGCAAGAAGGCTGAGGCTGAAAAGGCAGAGAAAATCAAGAAAGACCCGGGTATTGCATCACTCCTGCGTCTCCTGCCGAAGGAACTGCCCACCGAGAAGCTCTTCACTGTTGAGGAGCTGACGGCTCAGGCCAACGAGGCCGATGTGGCCATCATCACCATCGGTCGTATCTCTGGTGAGTTCATCGACCGTAAGGTGTCTGATTTCAATCTCAGCGCTGCTGAACACATGCTCATCGAGCAGGTATGCGATGTGTATCACAAGGCTGGCAAGCAAGTGGTGGTACTGTTGAATATCGGTGGAGTCATCGAGACCGCTTCCTGGAAGGATCTGCCCGATGCCATCCTTTGCGCATGGCAGGCTGGTCAGGAAGGTGGAAACAGCGTGGTTGATGTGCTCAGCGGTAAGCAGTCGCCCTCTGGTAAGTTCACCATGACATGGCCCCTGGCATTTGCCGATGCCTACTCTTCCAAGAATTTCCCCATCGATTACGGTCTGCGTCTCGACCTGATGTCTCAGGGCAGGAAGGGTAACCAGAAGAATGTTGACTATACCAACTACGAGGAGGATATCTACGTGGGCTATCGTTACTTCGATTCCTTCGACGTGCCCGTCAGCTACCCCTTCGGCTTCGGACTCAGCTACACCACGTTCGAATACAGTGATGCGAAGATAGCCCAGAAGGGTGATGCTTACGAGATTACTGTAACTGTGAAGAACACAGGTAAGTATGCTGGTAAGGAGGTGGTAGAGCTCTATATCTCTGCTCCCAACAGTAAGGAAGCCAACAAGCCCGTGAAGGAGTTGAAGGCCTTTGCCAAGACCAAGTCGTTGAAGCCCGGTGAGAGCGAGACCCTTACCCTCAGCGTGAAGACTGCCGATCTGGCTTCGTTCGATGAGGCTGCCTCTGCATGGGTCGTAGCCGAAGGCGAGTATCAGTTCCTCATCGCCGCTTCCTCGCAGGATATCAAGGCCACCCTCACCGCTAAGGCTGCAGCACAGCAGACCAAGGTGAACGATGTGCTGAAACCGCAGGAAAAAATCAACGTATTGAAAAGATAAAGTATGAAAAGACTATTAATCAGTTTGGCTCTGGCAATGCTTTGCCTCGGAGTCTCGGCACA
>DGTJ01000118.1 GCA_002393725.1 Prevotella sp. UBA4339
TCGGTGCCGACAGGGCAAGCACCCAAAGCGTGATGGCATCGGGAGCACTGCACCTCAACTGGAACGCCAACACCACCACCGCCAAGGCCCTCAAATACTTCCGCTACGTGGTCAGCGACGGACCTATCTCGCGGCTCTGTCTGGCCACCATCCCCGACGGCGAGATAGGTGAGGACATACCCGTATACGGTGAGTACGACAGCGACTACGACAAAGAGCTGAAGCCCTACATCGACAATCTGAAGACCGCTACGGGCACGATAGACTGCCTGCAGGCCAAGAAGATGGTGAAGAGGCTGAAGGCAGAGTGTGCCGAGTTTGCAAGGCTCTCGCAGGACGAGGTGTTCGACAACCTCACCCACCGCGCACTGGTGCAGGCATTCCGAAAGGCCTGTCTGCTCTTTGCCGCCAATGGGATGAAGTGGGAGAAAGCCATCGACGACTTCTGCAGGTGGTCGATGCTCTACGACCTCTACCTCAAGATGAAGCTGTGGGGCGACCAGATAAGAGAGGCCGACGGAGAAGTGCAGGTATCGAAGAAAGGTCCGCAGAACCTGCTCGACCTGCTGCCTAAAAAGTTCACTCTGGAGGATGCAAAGAGGGTGAGACAGCAGCAGGGGCTATCTCCCGAAAGGACAAAAAGAATGATATCAACTTGGAAAAGCAGAAAATATGTGATTCAGATTTCAGATTTCAGTTTTGAAAAAGCACAGGCATATATAGATAATAACAGATAGAAAATGAGTACAGTAGAAATAAACAAGCAAATGAAGCTCTCCGAGCACTTCACTCTCGGAGAGATGACAAAGACAAGTCACAAGACTGCCGACGGGAATATCCCTACACCGACAGCACTCGAGAACCTGAAGCGCCTCTGCCAGTGGCTGGAGATGCTGCGCGACGAGTGGAACAAGCGCTACGGCGAGGGCGACGACCCGATAGTGATCAACTCAGGATACCGCTCGTGGGAGGTGAACAGGCGGGCTGGCGGCTCTGCCACCTCCAATCACCTCGTGGGCTGTGCTGCCGACATCCGCTGCCTGGGCAAGGAGCAGGCTCTGCGCTACGCGGTAATCCTGCTCGACATCGCCGACAATGCCCGCACTGACTTCGACGAGCTGATCATAGAGGTGCGAGGCTCGACGGTATGGCTCCACTTCGCAGTAAGGCCGAGGGACAACCGCAGGAAAGTAGTGTTCTGCGTAAAGTGAAAAATGAATGAGGGAGTGCCTGTCTTGACACTCCCTCGCAGATAAGAGATCACGGGGACAGGCCTCTGATTGTTTTCAGAAAAGATCAAAGACCTGTAACTATGACTAGATCCGAAAATTCTACTGTTTTTCTTTGGTATTCGAAATTAATTGTTTACCTTTGCAGCCGAATCATTGACGTAAAAGATGTTAGAACTTCAAGACTGCATAAGCAAGTTGGCTGGTTTCAAAAGAGCTTTCGCGCAGAAATTTGGCATAACGAAACTTGGTATTTTCGGTTCTGTAGCCAGAAATGAGAATACCGAAAATAGCGATATTGACATTGTAGTTGAGGTCAAGAAGCCTTCTTTGCAATTGATGTATGAGCTCAAGGAAGCCCTGAAACAGCTATTCAATTGTGATGTAGATCTTGTTAGATTCCGCGATTCCCTACGTCCGCTTTTCAAGTCAAACATTGAAAGAGATGTGATCTATGTATGATAATCAGCTGACCATACACGACAGACTGGAAGATATTCTGGATTCCATCAATCTAATTCAAGAATGGAGCGATGGCAGAACCAGTGTAAATGATTTCATGTCATCATCAACAGGTGTTATGGCATTTAATGCATGCGTTATGAGATTCCAAGTGATAGGAGAACATGTCGGCAAACTTCTCAAGAATGAAGAGAAGCCATTAGAAGCCTGTCCTAAAATTCCTTGGAATGCTATCTATGGTATGCGTAATATCATATCTCACGAATATGGAAACATTGACGAAGACATCATCGTCTCCGTTATCAATGATGATCTCAAGCCATTAAAAGAGGCTATAGAAAAACTGCTGAAAACCTTCTAAAGAGAACAGCGGCCTCAATAGTCACGGGGACAGGCGTCTGGGTATGACGCCCCCATGACTACCATGACTAAGACAACGCAAAATAGAAGAGAGGGAAACAACTGCTTCCCTCTCTCTATTTATACGGCCCATCGTGCCGTGTTCTCTGTCATACCCAGACGCCTGTCCCCGTGACTATCATGGGCGTCTAAGCAAAGAAGGCAGCCGTTTTGGCTGCCTTCTTTTAATATCAAACATCACAGAGTAACTGCGTGCCGTGTTGTCTGTCATACCCAGACGCCTGGCACCATGACTGTTATGAACCTGCTTTAACATTAGCAGGCAATGAGATTTCTGTTTGAACTGCAGTACCATCCCACTCGCCAACAGTTGCTGCAAATTTAATGCTCGTTAGGCCAAGGCGAATCAAGAGATTGTGTTTCTTATTCATGTCTGCACCAGCATTTATAGTGACATCACCGGACATAGTCTGAGATACTTCAGACCAGCCCTTTGCTAATTTTGCGTCCTCTGTTCTTACTTTGTACGTAATTGTAACTGTATAAGTTGCAGAAGTGCCAGGGATCAGATAGTGCCCAAGTGTGCCAACTTCGTGAGCATTATTTACGGTTGTTGCTGTAATACCAGAGGGAACAGCATCCCAATTAGCTGGTTCATCAACATCTTGATAAGGTGAAACAATTGAAATAGACGTAGCATTTGCGGTACCAGTAACGGGAGTTTCTGCCAATGTCCAAATACCAGTAGCTAAATCTAACGTGCCAGTAGTGTTTGTCACTCCATTTGCGGTTGGAGTAATAGTTAATGAAACGATGGTAACTTTCGTCGCTTCAGGCTTAGACCCACCTGTAATCTCACCATCTTGATCGATATCAAGCATTACTTTGACTTTATCAAGCCAAACAAGTGAATGCTTAAAGAGGAACTTTACCTGTCCGTTTGTTTTCTGTTTCAGCAGGTTGACATTAACCGCTCCTTTACCTCCTGTTAGTGTAGCACCAAGCTGTGTTGCATCGCCAGTTGTAACATCCGAAGAATTAGCAGTACCCCAAAGCAGGTCAACATTACTCATGGTATACTTTATCGTTGGATTTCCTTTCTTCTGGTTACCGACTCCAGGTGTACCAGCTGTTCCACCAGAAGTAGCAAGTTCATTAATCATCTCAATCCCACCAGCAGTCAAAGCTGTTCCGCTCAAAGCCACATAAGGCGCATAGGCAAAGAAACTAACCTTACCGAGATCACTTTGATTTGGCCAATACTTGACAGGTGAGTATTCCCACTTGTCACTATTCCATGTTATTTGCTGGTTATACATGAAATTCGGATTATAAGTTGACTGGCTGGCTGTATAATCTGTATTTTCTGTGTAATAAGCAAACACTCCGAATCCGAGTGTCTTCAATGTTTCAGAAGTCATCGCGGTAGTAGACCCTGCACGAGTCTTGCTCATGTAGGTGCCGAACTGGACTGGTGTTGGGGTATTGTCGGCGGTCTTGATGGACTCGAGGGTAGTGAGTTCATCGCTTGAGGTACAGCCAGCGAACAGCATTGCTGCAAGGGCTGAGATTGCTAAAAAGGTTATTTTCATAATTGAATCATTTTAAATTTATTAATAATTTTTGTAGTTGCTTATATTGTTGTTGAAAACTTTGTCTCGTTATAATCCTATGTCTATCGAACCACCGTCTTCCCAATCATCCACCTTCGCGTCGAATCCGGCTCCTACGGGTTTCTCCGCTATGGGCACCACAATCGTCTCGCTGAGGTCAATCTCCAGCAGCAGGTTTCTCAGATCCTCGCGGTAG
>DGTJ01000006.1 GCA_002393725.1 Prevotella sp. UBA4339
AGACCACTTTTGGACGCTTACGTGCCTCTATAGCCTTCTGTCTTGATGTCTTTGTCAGAAAGTTACAAAATTGTGTTAGTGATATCTGATATGCCATATCTCATTAATATAATTGGTTGTTTTAGACATCATCTTGATTTGGCAAGTCACCGGAGGTCAAGCGAAGGCCTATAACAACCATATTTTTCTCAAACTTGGAGAAATCATCAGGTCATTAATCAAAACAATTCCCGTAGGTCGCGCTTCCACTGGGGGAAGGGGATCTTGGTCATTATCTCATGATGAACATCGAGATTGAACTGAAGAACCTTCTGGGCTGTATCAAGCACTTCGTCAGAAAAGAAGCTGTTTATGATATACTTGCCTTGCTTCAATGGGATTTCGGTTCCGAAACCATTGACGGGAGCCTGGACAAAGTCAAAAACGGCTCCCTCGCTCATTGACTTGCCGAGCTTGGGACATTCTTTGTAGATCTTCGGGAACTGAACATCTGGATTGGTGAGATGCTTCGTGAAGAAGTCATCCCAGGAACACATAATCATCAGTCCTCCGTTGAAAGTGGCGTTGACTTCTACAATGCCATAGACTCCACGGTCTATCTTCATGATGACCTGGGGACTGGACTGGCGAAGAGCAAAAGTCAGATTGCTGCCGCCATAAAAGGAGGCTGTGGATTTTGGCTGTAGGAAAAACATAATATATTAAACTCTGTTCAACTTCGCATCACTCTCGCTTCAGTCTCGCTTTAGCCTGCTTATAGCTTTACTCTTGAGTAAGCCTAGAAGCAGGGTAGAAGCAGCCTAGAAGCAGGCTAAAAGCAGCCTAAAGGCTTTTTAGTATTACTTTTTAGCCTCTGCAATGGCCTTGAGAGAAGTCTGCCGAATCTTATCAGTAAGCTGGTTGATAACTTCCTTGGGATTCATATTGAGCTGCTGTACTAACTCTGCATTAAGATTGATAGTGAGGTTGTTGATATGGACTATCGTAGTGCCATTATGGTTTTCAACCACAACCTGATGGTCATCTTTAACAGAAGTTGATGTTTCAGCAGCAGTGTTTACTGTGGATGACATTTTGCCGTCCTTGCCTATATGCACATCAAGTGAAGTGCGTTGAAGCGATTCGAGTATCTTTCCGCTGTTGCTGTCATTGTCGTCGCCCCAAAAGAGTTTTCCGATATGGAAGGCACCAGCAGCGAGCAACGTTGTTACCAGCACAGGTGAAGTGACTATTGCTGCTCCAAATGCAGATGCACCAAGTCCCTCTAGCAGAAACTTGCTTCCTGCTGCTACAATGAGTGGTGCCATAGAATGACTATCTTGGATTAGCCTTTCTTCGGATTTTGTTTTCATATATCAAGTTCCTTCAAAATGGCGTCTACCACCTGGGCGTATTTTTCTTCTGGATCAGAGCGCAAAGCTCTGCGGATTGCATGCTGGTCGTCGCCTTCCAATGCACGGGTCATCTCACTTTGGTTGTATTCTGCCTTATAGAAATGCATACTGTCAAGATAGTGGATAATATTAGCTACCAAATTGCGGTTGAATTCGCATGGTTGCTTGCCCGGATCGTAGAGATCAATCTTGAAGGCTGCATGTTCGAGGATGCTTGCCCAAAGCTGCATAAAGAGTTTGTCCTTCTCGTCCTTGACATAAGGACGGATCCGGCTTACGTAGTTAATAATATCCTTCTGGATGTTTCCTGTGTCAATCAGATTTTGGGATAACATCTCGCGGATTGTCATATTGCCCAGCTTCTTGCCAGATGGTTTGCCTATACCGATCTCTTGCAAGGCAGTTCTCTTCATTTCGCCATCGGCACCAAAGAAGAAATTATTCTCCACGGTAGTGGCATTAGGATTGACATTAATTGCTTTTCCTATATTGATAAAGGTGTTGCCAGTGCCTGGATTCCCTTCGATGGTGAATTTTGTCTCGTTATTATCTTCTCCCTTTTCCATTCCTTCTGTAACGGTTGTCTTGTTGTTTGTTTTGCTTTCAGAAGAGCAATGATAATTCACTGATTATCAGTCTGAAACATGAAAGAAATAATCCGCAGGATTCTTTCTTGGTTTCACCCATCCCTCCGCTGTACTTTTGCAAACGAAATCAGTTCTTAAGTGCATCCCGGGTAAGTCACTGACGGACGGTTTCAACAGAGTTAATTCACTTTTTGTTAAACATTTAAAATGTATATGCTTATGCAAAACATTTCTTTATCACCGCATTTCAAACTCTCTGAGTTCGAAACAAGCCGCAAGGCTGAGGAGCATGGCATTGCGAACATCGCGCCGCCTGAGGCTGTTAAAAACCTGCACTGCCTCTGCAAATTCACCCTTGAGCCACTGCGTGAGGAGATAGGCTTGCCGGTGGTCATCACCAGTGGCTTCCGTACCAAGAGGCTTAATGATCTTCTCGCCCACTCATCAGTCCGCAGCCAGCACATGACCGGACAGGCGGCAGACTTCTACATCGGGGAGATTTCTGCTCAAGCCAGCAATGAAGCTGGGGTGAATGCCCGCCAACGGCTCATCAAGGCCTTCCGGCTGATTCTGACATGTGAGCGAATCGACTACGACCAGCTCATCCTCTATCCCAACTTTATCCACGTGAGCTACGTATCGAAGGAGCGTAACCGCCACAACATCCTGCTTGCTCGCAGCGACGGCAAGCTGGGCTACGGAAAACTCTCTTATACCAACGCTCTCAAAATTCAGTAATCCTTTATTAACATCTAAATTTTTTCAAAATGGCACAGATCAAACAAGTCGGCATTGGCCGCAAATCAACCGGTACCATCGATGGTATCACCTATTACGTTCGTAACGGCAAGACATTTGCCCGTACTACTCCAACCATGCCTACCAGCGCATATACCAACCCGGAGGCAAAGGTGCGACAGGCTATCTTCAAGATGGTGCAGATGCACATGAAGCTGCACCTGAGGACTATCCGTCAGACTATCACTGCCACCAGTGGCAGCTCAAGCAACCGCTATTACAACCTCAACAGGAATGGCCTTTATGCAGCTCTGCATCCGTTAGCTGAGCAGTATGTTGACGGTCTTGACGTTACCATCGACGACGTGGAGCAGGCTATCTGCGACTACGCTGCTGAGCATCCCAAGAGCATAAGGATCGCCTCGAAGAGCGGCTACGGGGAGGTGTTCCTGACCGGTCCCTGGCCGGATACCATCACACTCAATGCTCAGAAAGGTGACAGCACCATCATCATCATCGTGGCTGAAAACGGTACTACTACCACCATCAATGCTGACGGTACCACTACGGTGACAAAGCCTAACAGCTCTGGTGGCAGCGGCTCTTCAACAGGCTCGGAGCCAAGTGGCGACACAGGTTCTGGGGACACAGGAACCAGCGACACAGGTTCTGGCAACCCTGACAGCGGCGCCCCTGGCACAGGTGGCAGCACCGGTAGTGACGGTGACGGAGATTAAGTTCAACATTTAAACATTCAAGATTATGAATAGTAACATTCAGACTCCTAACTCAGGAAAGCAAGTATGGAAGGTCATCTTCAAGGCGGCCATTACCATCCTCACGGCACTTGGTGCAATTTTCGGACTCGAAAGTTGTGGCGTACTCTAAGACTCTCTCTCTTCAGTCCTTCGCTCCGCAAGGGGCGGAGGGCTACTTCCCATCGTAAGAAACAAAAGTTAAACTTCAAATATTATATGAAATGCGAAATATTGAATATATCATCATCGAGGATTCGGCAGATAAGGGATCTGCTTGCTCTCGTAGTAATAGCTGTCTGTCTCAACTCGGACACTGCCATGTCGTTCAGTCCGAAGGTCTTGAGCGGCATGAACTCATCGACTTGTTGGTTGACCTCAGGAGACATTACCCAAAGGCAAAGATCCTTGGAAGGTCGGAGATTGTGAGTAAGGCTAACGGTGAATGGGAAATCATCGTCAGTGAAGCCATGAACGGTATCCGTCGGGAGTTGAGTGACTTGGTGTGAGTCAAATTTCTTCTCAACCACCCCAACCCCTC
>DGTJ01000049.1:0-39814 GCA_002393725.1 Prevotella sp. UBA4339
TGTCGCTGATGTTCCCCACCATCTACGGTATTGCCCTCGACGGGCTGGGCGACGATGCGAAATTTGGGGCTGCAGGGCTTATAATGGCAATCCTTGGCGGGTCGGCACTGCCTCCGCTTCAGGCTATGATTATAGATGAGGGAACGGTGTTCGGGAGTTTCCCTGCTACTAACGCATCGTTTGTGCTCCCGCTGATCTGTTTTGTCGTAGTGACTGTTTATGGAGCGAGGATACACTATGCAAGGGAAAGAGAACGAGAAGAGGTAAGAAGAAGTTAGGAGTCGAATATTTATTATTGAGAGATATGGTTTATAATGAAATCGGGAAAACAGGGATGAAGGTGTCGAACCTCAGCTTCGGGGCCTCATCATTAGGCGGAGTGTTCCATGGAGTCCGGGAGGAAGAAGGCATACGTGCCGTGCATACGGCAATAGAGGGCGGAATCAACTTCATAGATGTGTCGCCCTACTATGGTCACCTTAAGGCTGAGATAGTGCTTGGCAAGGCGCTGAAGGATATTCCACGCGAGAAATACTACCTCTCGACAAAGGTGGGACGGTATGGCAAGGATGGGGTAAACACTTGGGACTACAGCGGAAAGCGCGCCACAGAAAGTGTCTATGAAAGTATGGAGCGCCTGAACGTCGACTATATCGACCTCATCAATGTTCACGATATCGAGTTTCAGGCAGGCATGGATGGAGGATTGCAGAAAGTGTGCGACGAGACCCTGCCGGCATTAGTAGAACTGAAGAAGAAAGGTGTGGTGGGGCACGTGGGAATCACCGACCTTCAGCCCGAGAACCTGAAGTGGGTCGTCGAGCACTGCGAGGAGGGTACTGTGGAAAGTATACTCAACTTCTGTCACTATAGTCTCAACGACACCCTCTTGGCAGACTTCGTAGGTTTCTTTGAGCAGCATGGCGTGGGAGTAATCAATGCCTCTCCGCTGTCTATGGGGCTACTGTCACAGAGAGGAGCACCCAGCTGGCATCCGGCAGGACGCGACCTGCGTGAAGCATGCAGGCGTGCCGCCATATACTGTCAGCAACAGGGCTACCCGATAGAGAAGCTTGCCATACAGTTCGCCACCAGCTTTAATCCGCGTATTGCTACAACTCTATTCAGCAGTGCGAATCCAGACAACGTACTGAAGAATATCGACTACGTCAATGAGCCGATGGATGAGAATCTGGTAACTGAGGTGCAGGAGATTATTGGTGATCAGATGTTCGTAAGATGGAAGAATTCATGAGAGAAAAAGTGTCAGAAGAAGATAGAAGGAAATGAAAGCAATTCAGATTAGTAAACCGTATGTGATGAATGTTATCGACATTGCCGAGCCAGTACTTGGCGATGACGAAGTATTGTTGAAGATGAAATATGTAGGATTCTGCGGAAGCGACCTTAACACCTATCGAGGGGGCAACCCGATGGTAAGGATGCCCGTCGTGCCAGGACATGAAGTAGGAGCCGAGGTTGTGAAGGTTGGCAAGAATGTTCCAGAGGGTCTGAAGCCAGGCATGACGGTGACGGTGAATCCTTATACCAACTGCGGGAAGTGCGCCTCGTGTCGTAACGGCAGGGTGAATGCCTGTCAGCACAACGAGACATTGGGAGTGCAGCGATGGGGAGCAATGTGCGAATATATCTCCCTGCCTTGGGAGAAAGTCATCCCTGCCGGACTGCTCACTCCACGCACGTGTGCCTTGATAGAACCGATGAGCGTTGGTTTCCATGCTGTCAGCCGTGCGCAGGTGACCGACATAGACGTAGTGCTGGTCATCGGGTGCGGCATGGTTGGCATGGGTGCCGTTGTGCGCTCCGTTCAGCGTGGTGCCACCGTGGTGGCTGCGGATATCGACGATGAGAAACTATCCCTTGCAAGACAGATGGGCGCCAGCTACACTATCAACACTATGACGGAGGATGTTCATGCCCGTCTGCTGGAGATGACATCCGGTTTCGGTCCTGACGTCGTCATCGAGGCAGTGGGCAGCACTCCAACCTATCAGATGGCTGTAGACGAGGTGGCGTTCACGGGTCGCGTCATCTGCATCGGCTATGCAAAGAGCGAAGTCTCATTTCAGACGAAGTACTTTGTACAGAAAGAGCTTGACATACGCGGTTCGCGCAATGCCCAGCCCAGTGACTTCCGTGCAGTAATCCATTATCTGGAGCGCGGCACCTGTCCTGTTGACCGTCTCATCAGCAATGTTGTCACGCCAGAGAATGCAGAAGCAGCCATGAAGCAGTGGGATGAAAAACCAGGAAAGGTATTCCGCATACTGGTGGAGTTCTGATCCTAATATCCTTGAACTTTGAGGACGAAGCCACCACGTGGCTGGCAAATGATTTCAGACGGGAGCGACTGAGGCGAAGAGATGTTCCATTCGCCTGGGTTTGTGTCAGAATCTGCAAATAGCTGAATCACACGGGGTGCAGCACCAGTATTCACATTCCCACTGTCAATGTGCCCTATCTCCAAGGTCTGCGCTTCATCGCGGCCATTGATACCTGCGATATACCATGTAGCGCCACTGCGACGTGCCATCACGACGCTCTCGCCCGGATAGCCGCTCAGCAGGCGGGTCTCATCCCATACGGTAGGCAACTCGCCAAGGAACTGCTGAACTGATGACGGCTGGGCCAGATAGCTCTCAGGCTTGTCGGCAAGATGCTGAAGGGCACTCTCATAGAGCACTGTCAGCGCCAGTTCATGGGCACGTGTGGTTATGTGCGGATGTTGGGAATCACTGAAGGTACAGGGGGTATAGTCCATCGGACCGATCACATTACGGGTGAATGGCAGGGTGGCATTATGGCGGGCAGCCTTTGCAGTGAATGTAGGCACGTTATTATACCACTCTGCTCCATAGACTCCTTCAGTAGACATCAGGTTAGGGTATGTCCGCTGCCATCCGCGAGGAACTGTTGCCCCATGGAAATTCACCAGCAGATGATGCTTGGCTGCACTCTCGAGCAAATCTATACAGTAGTCCATATTAAGGAACGAATCGCCTGAGAAGAAGTCGATCTTAACTCCTGCCACCCCTATCTTCTCGCACCAAGCAAACTCCCTCTCACGATCCTCGGGCTGGTTTAGGCGGAACTTAGGTGTCGGAGCACCATCGATCCAGCCCACACTGGAGTTATACCATATCATCGGCTTAACGCCCTTCGAGACAGCATAGCCTACAGCATCCTCTATCGTCTTTCCATCTTTCATCGTATCCCACTCGGCATCGATGAGTACGTATGGCAGGTGCAACGCTACGGCCATATCTACATATTTACGGATGATATTATAGTCGTTGGAACCGTGGTTATAAGCCCAGTATATCCACGATACCGCTCCAGGCTTTATCCACGAGGTGTCACTAAGTTTGGAAGGCTCTGCGACATCGGTGATGAGAGTAGACTGCACCACGTCTGCAAGACTGCCGATAATTATAGTACGCCAAGGACTGTGCCACTCTCCACTTACGTTGATATCACACTCTGCAGGAGTAACCTTAAAGCACTCTGCCTCGCTGTAAAGACAAGAAGCACTCTGCCGTCTCTCGATATTCGCCTCTGAGATAAGAACAAAGACCCCATTGGCAGGTTCGATGAGTGCAGGGTATCCCCAACGGGTGTTGAATCCTTCAGTAGAGACGGCACGCCGGTCAGCCCCGCGCTCCGGCCTTACTTTTGCAGTAGTCGAGAGTGGGAAGAATCCCTCGTAAGCATCATTCCATTGCATCATCCAGCGCTTAGTCCCCTCAGGGATGAGGTATGCAGTCCGTTCCTTTGGCAATGGCTCATCACGAAGCGATGTCAACTCATAACGGAAGGCTATACCATCGTTATAGAGCCTCATCACCAGACGCTGGCCATTTGCTATATCCGCCCGATACTCATTTGCCTCATTAGAGCAATGAAGACGTTTGCCCGACAGCATCTGATAGTCGGCACTTATCCACTTTGATAGCCTAAGGACACCTGCATGAGAATTCGTATACCCTACTGCAGGGATGTCAATCACCTTCTTGCCCTCATAAGCTACCACATAGCCATCGCCCTTACTGACAACGCTGATTTTCCCATTGGGCGACGTAGCCTGCTGGGCAAAGACTCCCACACAGACAGACATCGAGATCAGAATCTGCGACAGTCGCTTCATAACTTAATTCCTTTATTTGCCAAAGAGCTTATTCTTCTCTATAGTCCAATCCTTGCGCTTTAAGAGGTCACAGTCCTTGCCTTGGAACATCTTTGCTGCCTGTTTGTCGTTTTTCAGCTGCCAGTCAAGCCATGCGAGAGCTACCACAGTGAATTCACCTCCATGAGGCTCCCGATACGTTCCACCGTGACCGACAGGGAAGTTGACAGCACATGCAGGCACATGGGCGATGCGATGGAAGTCGTCCATGCCGTTCTCGTATGCGATATCCTCCTTGCCACCCAGCATATACATAATAGGAGTATGTATCTCCTTCAGCTTCTCCTTCTGAGGCATAGGCATGCCACCAACAGCCTGACCTGCATTCTGCTTATTAAACAGTCCGCTATTGCAGATCATAAGGGTCTTGATGCGAGGGTCGGCACAGTTGAAGAGCGTCTGCAGGCCTCCGCACGACATTCCTGCCACACAGATAGCCTTAGTATCTATCTTATTGAAATAAGGTGAGGCAGGATCGGAATTCTGGGCAATGATCCAGTCGATAGACTCTATCTGCTGCTCAGAACGCGACATCGGACCTTTGTACCACTCGTCGGTCATGGGGATATTTCCCGTTGCCAGCACGATATAGCCGTTGGAGGCAATCTCGTTGAGGAAGTTCATGTGCTCGAAAGGTGAATTGGCGCAGGCACCATTACCCCACACGAGTACTGGCAGAGGATTCTTCACATCAAACTTTGAGAGATCCTGTGGTACGAAGACTGTATGCTCCGGCAGTGTCTTTTCCTCCTTCATAATTGCCTTAAAATCACCTGTGCCGCCATCCTCGATGATGCGTGACTTAGCTTTCTTATGACAGCCGTCGCCATTACAGCAAGCACCTTTCTGACGAACACAGTCAAGGAAATGCACCATCTTCTTCAGGTTCTCCTCTGTATACATCTGCTGACCGCCATGACCACCCTCGGCAGGGAATGTGGCCTCGGTCTTGACTCCCGCAGCCTTGAGCAGTTCGAAGAACTTCTTTCCCTGGCAGTTGGGTACCACATTGTCCTTGTCACCATGGAAGATGATGACAGGAGGATCGTTGGGGTCGATGTATTCCACGGCACTAAGGCTGCGATATTTATCAGGTTCTTGCGAGAGCTTGGACTTGAGCAGCACATCCTCTGGACTGTCAGCACCCATCGTCATGTGCTCGCCACAATCCATTGCCGTGAGGTCTACAGGACCTGACCAGTCACAGGCGGCATCGACACCACTGCTCTCACCAAGATAATCTCCCACATTGCCTTCGAGATCTATATCCACCGTTCCGACCTTTGTCTGCTTCAGCCCACTTGTAGTTGCTGCAATAGAAGAGAGATGCCCACCTGAAGAGAATCCGGAGGTGGCGACAAACGAAGTGTCGAACTTATATTTCGCAGCCTCGCCACGCACGAAACGTATCACGGCACGTATATCATGCAACTGAGCAGGCCACTGAGCATCCATGCTGCTACGATGATTAGGACATACCACAGCGTATCCTGCATCCAACAGTGACTTTACGATAGTGCCGAGATCGGCCATCCCTTTACTGTTGTTGCTGAACCATGCACTTCCATAGATATGGATGACTACCGGATAGCTGGCAGCCTCCTTTTTGGGAAGATAGATGTCACAGGTGTGGTATGCCTTGCCGTCACCTGCATAGTTCACATCCTTCCACTGCTGACTTGTTGCCAGTTCTACTTTAGCCGCCTGGAAGCCGCCAAAGCCTCCTTGGGGCTGTGCCTGTGACAGCATGCAGCAGCACACGGCGCATACTACGGTTAAAATCTTCTTCATACGATTATTATTTAATGATATACTTTTTACCATTACGGATGACGATACCCTTATAGGCAGGACCGACCTTCTGTCCGGAGAGGTTGTGCGAGGCACCACTGTCAGAGCTGTCGCCCGTCAGACAGGTGATACCTGTAGAAGTGCAGATAAATTCAATCTTCTCGATATTGCATCTACCGCCAGTGACAGTAATACGCAGTTTCTGCTGACCTTCCTTGAGAGGATTTCGTATTATGCCCTTCTTGACCTGGTATGTATCCAGGCTACCAGTCTGAGGAACACTGACAGTACCCAATGACTTCTCATTGCCGTCGCTCTCAATCATCAGCATGGTGAATCTGGAATCGGCTGCCTCTGATGACACTGTAGCCTCATAGGAATACTTACCTGCCTGTGCTACATTGACGATATATTCCACCCACTCGCCGCTGGAGACACTGAAATCCTCGTACTTCAGCACACCAGGGAGTCCTTCTACAGGCACAGTCTTAACGGTAATGTTCTTGATGCAGAAACCACCCTTGTCGACAAGCAGTGTGAGCACATGGCGACCAGCCTTCATGGGTTCTTTCATTGAGCAGTGCACAGTACGGAACTCAGTGGAACTGCCGGTATTCGGCACCTCTGTGATATCGGTAAGGAAGTTTATATTGTCAAACGTATATTCTGCCAGATGGAACAGCCCGCCCTCTTTCGTTGAGGCCACCTCGACATCAATCGAATACAGCCCGTCTTCCTTCACGTCGACAGTGTATTCCATCCAAGCCCCGTCCTTGGTCGTCGTCGTTGTGAATTTGTCGCGTGACACATTATTATAAGTGACACCAGGAAGCCCCTTGTCAAATTCATCGGCACTGATTGTACCAGGCAGTTCGGGCACTGTCGCATTGTATGGCTCACGCTTGGTTCCACGGGCCACTTGGAATTGCGACCGGCGCTCGTAGGTTGTACCGTCGGTGGTGGTCACTATGGCCTTAAGGGTCTTCTTGCCAACCTTACTTGCAGCATATTCCGCATAATACGGAGCTTCCGTCATCGTGGCTATCAAGTCATCCCCCACGTAGAGGTCAACCTTCTCGATGGTCTTGGTAGCCATCCTTGCACGTACCATGATAGGAAGCACATCGCCCACAGCGACCTTCAGCGATGCCGGACGGATATAGACAGAAGCCTCTTTCTTGGTGCCAGGGAAGGGACCAACGGCATTCTTGGCTGCATCACTGGCCATATAATCCCTTATCCAAGTCATGGCAGGACGCTCCTTACCGGCTCTGTAAAGACCTGAGTTAGTGACCCATGTAGCTCCAAGGACATGCCCCCAGAGGGTGACACCGGCACAGTAGGGGGCTTCCCACATCAGCGGCAGGATCTTCTGGTACTGAGCCTTCTGCTGAGCATCGTCAGCCTTGTCGATATCCAACTCTGTGATGAACATAGGCATATTCAGGGCATCCTGCTGCTTCTTAAGCACGCTGCTCAGCTCACTGGCACTGATGTCGCCCAGCTCGTGCGACTGGTTGCCGTAGGCATCAATGGGGGCACCGGCATCGCGCAATGCCTGAACCAGACTGATATATTCATCGACATTCCAACGGATAGAGTTATAGTCATTATAGATGAGGATTGCATCCGGCCAGCGCTCATAAGCCATCTCGAAGGCCTTGATCAGCCAGTCATAGCCTGTCTTGCCGCCTCCGCCGAGTGTCTCCTTCATCATGGGATTACCTGGCTGATGGGGATTTCCATTTTTGTCAGTAACGGCCTCGTTCACCACATCGATCATGGGCAGAGTCTCATACTGAGCCTTGGCATGGTCGAACCAGTTAGTCATAGCTGCAAACCTCTCTTTCGGTGCCAGGCTTTCAAGCCAATTAGGATACTGCGCACCCCATATCAAAGCATGGAACTTATATGTGAAGCCGTGCTGCCTGGCATAGTTGAAAGCCCTGTCGGCACCACTCCAGTTGAAGGTGCCGCGATTTCCTTCGACAGAAGACCACTTCGATTCATTCTCGCAGGTTATCTGGTTCCAAAGCTTGTAGTACGAAGGCACACCGCCACCTGCCTCGACATTTCCCCTGGTAGTGATGTTACCCAAGAACTTATTAGGATTTGAACTTATCTGCGCATTGGAAACTACAGAGCACATCAACAGCCCACATGCCAGACATCCTAACTTACTAAAATATTTCATTGTATTCTCTTTTTTACTTAACAACGAATTTCTTTCCCTGCCTGATATATATCCCTGCCTTAGTCGGCACGCCATTGATACGGCGGCCACTTAAGTCGTAGATGTTGTCATCTGCGATTCTCACTTCACCTGTCACAGCAGTCTCAATACCGGTGGCTGTTCCTTCCTTAAGAGTACAAAGAGTGAAATAAGTCGGTTCGTCAAACTTCGCAGGACTCGACGCATCCTTGAGATACTTGCCTGTACCTTTATTCTTCAGCGTCCATCCCTTGCCTTCCACGTATTGGATATCCCATACAGCACCGTCAGGGATAGCGTAACCTCTCTGGTCATTGAGTCCGTTAATAAAGCAGCACTCTCCTGATGCGTCCTGTGAGTTCAGGAATGCCGTCGAGCCATCTACCTGATATTCCTCACCGTCTGGGGTGACGAGTTTCAAGGAACGTCCGCCGGTGATTCTTGAGATTCTGAAGAGATAGCCCTCATTGGACACATCGAATGCGTTCTTAAAGTCGCCATAGGCCAGATTATCACCAGAAGGACAATACAGGGCTTTGCTCTCTGCCTCGTTGACGATAGCGAATTCCTTACCAGCCAAGGCTGACAAGCTACCCGTAAGGCGCTCGTCGACGGTCCAGTTTTTAGCATAGGCACCGGGATTGTTCATCACATCCAGTACTGCCTCTGCATAGCGCTGTCCGAAGATGCGATAGCCCTGTGCCGAGAAGTGCCAGGGGTCAGTACCGTTGCCAGGAATATCCTTTGCCGATACCACATGCCCTGTAGGGATCACCTCGGGTATCTTTGCCACCACGGTGTTGTGCCAGGAGCATCCGCCACCCATCTCCTGATACTCTGTCTCACCTACGAAGATGTGTACGTCTGCAGCCCTCAGACCGAGGTCCCTGAGCATGTCCTTATATATCTTCTTCACCATGCCGGGCCACTTGGAGTCGCCGTTGTTCGACTCGCCCTGATGCAGGAGAATGCCTTTGATCACTCCTACCTCCTGGGCCTTCTTTGCCATCTCGATGATTCGGCCGTAAGGATTGCCGCCATAGTGGTTTCTGGCTATCTGTGCCCACCACTCGTTAGGATTCTCGTCCATCTTCTGCTTATACAAGTCCTTGTCGAACATCTCAATGGGGCTGCCACCCATGGCGACGGCTATGACACCGATTTTCTTGTCGGGCAGGGCCTTCACCATCGTACGACCGAAATAGTCTGTCGGACCGAGCTTGCCTACCGGACTGACAATAGGGCACTCTGCAGTGTACCAGTTGCCCAGTGTGCGCTTAGGAGAGTTGAAATCACAAGTCGCCAGCATCTGGAACCGCTCATCGACATTCCCCACGTCCTGAGCTTCCCACATGGCATTACCCTCCATATTGGACTGGCCGAAACATAGATAAATGTAGAAATTAGGATCAACATCAGCCTTCATCTCAGCAAATCCGGCTGTAAGCATAACTGAAATAAAAAGTAAAACTCTCTTCATGTCAAATTGCAAATAACACCTTTAGTACTAACAAATCGGGTGCAAAGGTACACAGAAAATCCCTAACCGCCTATTTGTAGTATTTCGGAAACTTTGTCAAATGTAACATTACATTATAAAAGCCTGTCATTTACAGCTCATTCTGACATATTCTTTATATACGGTAACTCCACAAGACGGTCAAAGCCATAGAATCGGCGGGCATTCTCACCAAGCAGCAATCGCTTCTCATCATCCGAGAACTCTTCCGACTTTACGATGAAGTCATACGACATACGGTAGGTTATTGCAGTGATTGTACGAGGATAGTCACTGCCCCACATCAGCTTCTCCATCCCTATGAGGCTTGCCGCCTCACGGATGGCGCGGACGGCCGACGGGAAGGGATAGAACTCAGAATTATAGAGCCATGTGATACCTCCTGTCTCTATCATCACGTTCTCATGCCTTGCCAGGAGTATCTGCCTGCGCCAGCTGTCATTCTCCCAGCATGGTGTCGCTGGAGGATTAGCCATACCAAGATGCCCAATCGCAATCTTCAGCTCAGGACACTCTGTGATTACATGCTCCATCTCTTCCACCTGTCTGTCGCCATCGGCAAGGGTGATGGAGAGCAAGGCTCCCCGCTCTTCCATCAGGCGGAACATCCGCAGCATCTCGTCACCATCGAGAGCCTTACCCAACAGTCTGTGCCCAGGAATCGCAAGCCCCTTAAATCCTTCATCTATCAATGCCTTTGCCTGCTCAAAGAATCCCGTCTTCAGATAGTCTGCCATTCCAAAAACGAAGAACCTGTCAGGATACTTGCCGGCAACCTCAGCAAGATAGTCGTTCTGAATCCCGTCGATAAACTCCTGAACCACCACAGCAGCAGATACCTGAGCATAGTCCATGTTACTGAGGAACACCTCGGCAGTGTTCCTTCCGTCGATGATAAACGGGGGTATCATCTGCACCTCCTCACCAAGGAATATAGATCGCCCATTACGGAGCGAGCGTATCACCTTACCATCCCAACACGTGTCCTGCTTAAGCCAGAGATGACTGTGAGCATCAATAATAAAACAATGATTCATAACAGTTGATAATGAGTTTACATTCATATTTCCGGGTTCAAAGGTACAAAAACTATTTCAAATTAACAACACTTATCCCAAAAAGTCTTCAAAATTACTTGCGTCCCTTCGGTAGCGAGCGGAGGGGGCAGTGAGCGGCTGCGCCAACAGTCAAACAAGTCTTCGGTATGAACCGCAAAAAAACGAGGCGGAGCATGTTAGGTCTGTGTTAGGTCTCATGTTAGGTCTCATGTTACCTCTTTGTTAGGTCTTGGACTATGTAGAATCCCTCGGAAACCCTTTTGTACAGGGACTTTTGCGAAAATCGATGTTAGGTCTTGCGATAAGTGCCACTTATTCTCCGATACTTGGCACTTATGAATCAATACTTGGCACTTATTGGTCGATAAGTGCCAGGTATCAGATGCGGTGAGTGTTTGCCTGTCGGTGGAGATTATTCCCATTAATGGGAGCGTTTCAGTCCCACGCTGGGACTGCGACGTTCCCACGTTGGGACTGCAGCATTCCCAACGTGGGAACATTGCTCGAGCCTAATGGTCGAGCATCGGGCACCTCTTCCAGGTATGCCAGGTGTATGCACCGATGAAGCGGGTTCAGGACATCTTCCACATGACCCTCGACCAGTTCCACCGGTTCTGGGATGCCTTCGCCAAAGAATATACAGGCAAGGAAGACCATTCCGACTTCGACCGGCAGGCAGGCCGCTTTGCGTGCTTAGAAATGAAAAATAGGTGATATCTATTTGCGATAACCGCTGATTTCACAGTATCCGAGGGTAAAGGTACGCAATATTTCGAATATTTTCGTGTTTCATTACACGTTTCTCAACAATTATTCTTATCTTTGCAACGGAAATGATTAGAATAGGTAAATTACTCACCAGAACCTTATCCTTCAGGCTCAGTCTTAAGGTTATTGTAGCATTAGCAACTCTACTGTTGCTGGCATTGCTGGTGATGTTTTACTTCTCGCGCAAGGCTGTCAAAGAGGAGGCGCTGCTTGATGCAGAACAGACTCTTGAGGCAATGGTGCAGAGAATCGACAATATCCTGCTCAGCGTGGAGCAGGCATCGGGTAATGTCTATTGGAAGATGTCAACCAACCTGCACGATACGGAAAGGCTGGAGACCTATACCAGGAAGCTCGTAGAGGTAAACCCGTATATCTCTGACTGCCGCATCGTATGGGATGACAACAAGGGCAAATCGCGTGATTCGGTCAGCTCGAACGCTCATGTACCTGTCCCAATATCCGACATCGGATGGATATCACCTCAAGACGCCAACATGCCTGCCGACAAGCCTGTAGGCATCTTCACACTGCCTTTCTACGAAAACAGACAAAAGGTTGGCAACCTTGTCGTGGAAGTGTCTCTTACACAACTATCAAAAATAATACTCGACTCAAAGTCTTCACCCAACTCATTCTGTACCCTGCTGAGAAAAGACGGTACTATCTTAGTGCATCCCGACAAAAGCGTACTGAACAAAAACATCATTATACTTTCGAATGACGACGACGTATCAATGAGAGAGGCCATACAGGAAATGATAGCCGGGAAGACCGGATATAGGGAAGTCGCATTTGACGACGTGGACTACGACGTCTTCTACAAGCCTTTTGAGCGTAGCGCCGTACAGGGACGTGCAATGTCCAAGCTTGGATGGAGCGCAGGAATAATATTGCCCGAGGATGACATCTTCGGTGAATACAATCGGTTACTCTATATCGTAATAGTCATCGCCATTGTTGCAATTCTACTACAGCTCCTGTCATGCTACCTCTTTATAAAGAAGCAACTGTCTCCACTGAGAGAGCTTGAAGCATCGGCACAGCGAATCGCAGACGGACACTACGACGAGACTATTGCTATCAGCAGTAGACAGGACGAAGTGGGACTACTGCAGACCCATTTCAGAGACATGCAGCAGTCACTCGCCCAGCATGTCTACGAGATGCAGGGACTGACAAGAACTCTTAAGGAGCGAGGAGAGACCCTAAAGGCCACCTATGAGCAAACCAAGGCTGCCAACAGTATGAAGATGAATTTCCTCTCAAACATGTCAGACCAGATAATGGAGCCTGTAAATGAAATCCATAACAGGGCCTTGACAATAAGTAACCATCTCAATGAACTGTCAGAGGAGGAGACAAGCCGGTTCGTAGATGAGATACAGGCCCAGGGCGGAAAGGTGACCTCCATCCTCAACAACGTAATAGCCAAGTCGGAGAAGATAACGAACTAAAAAGACAACAGAACAGATGCGTAACATTATCCAGACCATACGCCAGTCATTATCCTGGAAGCTCAGCCTCGGCATCATGCTGATGGCGATACCCATCTTCGGACTGGCACTGGGCATCCTGTCCGAACTGTCGAGAGAAGACATCAAGAACGAAGCCACAAAGCATGCCGCAAGTATGCTGAACACAGCCATGCAGCGCTTCAGCCGCTATCTGGAGATGGCCCAGACTGCTACCGACATCAATGACTGGCAGGTGACAGCCAACCTTAATCCCGACTCTCTGCGGAACCTGTCGCACTACATCATTGCCTTCAACGGACATGTCGACGGGTGCTGGATAAGCACCGAACCGGAAGTATTCCCGGAATACGGCAGGCTTTTCTCGGCATATACCGTAAGAAAGCCTGACACTATCATCACATCCATAGACCAACAATATGATTACTCCATGGAGACTTGGTATAAGAAACCGTCCATACTGGGAAAGCCCTGCTGGACAGTATTCTCCAACAAGACGGACCATCTGTCGGATATACTTGACGAAGTGCTCGCCACATATAGCAAACCGCTCTACGACGCAAACAACCGCCTGGTGGCTGTCATCGCTACAGACCTCTCACTACGGCGACTCTCCAATGACATCATGAAAGAGACACCATACAAAGACTCATACTTCATAATGACTGGTGAGGAAGGCCGATTCTGCCTGCATCCCGACTCCACCAAAATATTCAATGAAACAATCTTCAGTGGCGCCGACCCGAAGAAGAACTCCGACATCTTCGCTTTAGGCTATGAGATGACAACCGGCAAGCAAGGCACCATGAGCGTCAAAATCGACGGCAAGAAATGCCTCGTGAGCTATCAGCCTGTACCAGGAACAGAATGGAGTCTTGCACTTGTATGCCCTGAACGGAGTATCCTGCAGAACTATAACCGCCTGCCACTGATACTGACCCCGCTAATCATAATAGGCATGCTGCTGATTCTGCTTTTCAGCATCATCACCGTAGCACATGCCATCAGGCCGCTTAACAAACTGACAGAGAAGATACGGAGAATCTCGGCCGGGCACTATGACGAACAGATTAATATCAGTCAATACAGTGATATTGTCGGCAGGCTGCAAAACACTTTTGCTGCCATGCAGAGGTCGCTTAGCACCCATGTCAGGAATATCCAGCAAATGAATGAAGAGGCCGCAAAACGTAATGACGAGCTTGTGCGTGCCAGTGAGTTGGCAAGAATTGCCGATCATCAGAAGGCAATGTTCATCCAGAATGTGTCCCACCAGATTCGCACTCCACTGAATATCATCATGGGATTCTCACAGGTGCTGAAGGACAGCAAGAACATCATTCCCGATGAAGAGGCAAAAGGCATCTCAGACATGATAAAGCAGAATGCCGACAAGCTCTCCCGGATGGTCATTATGCTGTACGACAGTTCGGTCAGGAGCCTGAACAAAGACTTCCGGCTATGCGAAGACGATATTGTATCATGCAATGAGATAGCCCGAGAGAGTATTGCCTCTATAGAAGAATACTTCCCCGACGTACCAATGAATTTCAAATCAGAGGTGGCCGACAGCCTGACCTTGCACACTAATCGCTTGTATCTTAAGCGCATCTTACGCGAACTGCTGTTCAATGCCTGCAAGTACTCTGACTGTAAGAACATATGGCTGCGCGTGTCTGAAAATGAGTCTTTGGTGCGTTTCACAGTAGAAGATACCGGCCCGGGCATCGCAGACGAATACGCCAGCCAATTGTTCGACCTGTTCTCAAAGTCAAGCGACCTCACTGAGGGCCTCGGCATCGGACTGCCTCTCACCAGGCATCACGTACGCAACCTTGGCGGCGACATCCGCCTGGATACAGACTATAAGGACGGATGCCGGTTTATCATCGAGTTCTCCAAAACCTAGAGGTGATATCCTCAAAGCCCCCATGCTCGTCCTGACGATATAACCGCTGGTTGGTAGTCGGTGACTTCAACGGTCCCAGATGCTTAATGAACGGCCCTATCTTTATGTAGTCGAAGTCGCCTTTATCAACCATAGCGGATATAACCGTCTTACCGCTATACCACGCTACCTTAAACTGAGGATACTCCTCATGAATATACTGTGCCAGGATGTTCACTCCTCTCGGATCATTGTCGCCTCCCATGAATGCAAAGCATGTGATGTCGGGCCCGTACTCCTTGACGAATGCGTCGATGGCCCCTGCATCGAGCGGCAGGCCTATATCTTCCCATAGGTAATGGCTATGACACCCAGGACAGTGACACGGGCAATTAGAAATATTAATTGCCAGTGTCACTTCATCGGGTATCTCTTGAAAAACTATTCCTGTATTTACGTACTTCAACACTTGTTTAGTTCACAATTCAGAGTTCATAGTTCAGACTAAGCATGTGCATAGTATCTGCGGGCTGCCTCTTCCTGACGCGGCTGAGAGAAGTTGCTCACGCGCTTCAGGTAGCCGATGATACGTGTCATATAGTCCACGTTCTTTGAATGGCAGTGAGGACACTCATGAAGATAGCGCTTGTCGATGTATCCGCAGTCGTTGCACACGGTGTTGGGGATGTTGAATGTGAAGTAGTTGCATCCTTCCTTGGCAGCCACCTTCAGCAGGTGGGCATACTGCTCCTTCGACAGATGCTCCTCAAGGTTCATGTGCAGGGCAGAGCCTCCGGTGAGATGCTTGATATAGGGTGCCCCGTGAAGCTTGAACTTGTCGATGATGGTCAGCGAGTCATCCTCAACTACATAGAAGTAGCTGTTGTAGCAGTCGCGCGGCACGAAATAGCCGTCCTCACGGTCCCACTTGGCGTGCTTCACGCCTACGTTCTCGGCAGGTATCATCTCACAGTTGAACATCACGTCCTTAGTGCGGTACTTCTTGTTGTACTTCTCTATCAGCCCGAGGATTCCCTGTACGAAGTGCAGGTAGTCATCGTTAGGAGTGATCTTAAGTCCCATGAACTCTGCAGCCTCAACGAGTCCGTTGATACCTATGGTGAGATACTGGCGCCCGATGTTGATATATCCGGCATCGAAGAGCGGCAGCATGCCACGCTCCTGCAGTTCCTTCAGGTTCTCGTTGTATGCCAGCTGTACCTTATGGCAGAGGTCGATGATGCCTTCGAGATATTCCAGATAGTCGAGCTTGTTGTTCACGGCATACTGTATGCAGCGGTTCAGGTTGATAGTGAGCACGCTCTTCGATCCTGTCGACACACCTCCTGCTCCGAGGGTATAGCTGAAGCCATTGTCGGTGATCTCGTTACGCAGGCGGCAGCAGCTCGACAGCGAGTCGGCATTGTCGCTCATGTATGTGAAGAACGAGTGGCCCTCGGAATACATCTCTGCCGTAAAGTCGCCCCACTCCTTATCCTTGCATTCGCCGTTCTCGTCTACCAGCAGTGCCATCGTCTCTACAGGGAAGGTGAGCAGAGTCTTAGTGCGCTCCTTGTTAAACCACTTCATGAAGCGCTTCTGGAGCCATGACAGTCCGTCCCAGTCGGGATGTGAGCCGTCGGGGAAGTAGAAATCACCGAAGATGCTCTCGAAATAGTATCTGTCATAATAAGCCACGTTCCAGAACACTGCCTGATAGTTGCGTGCGCCAGTTGGTTGGTTCAGAGTGTAGACTATCTGCTCGAAGTAGTCGGTGATTATCTTGTCGATGGTGCGCTTCTTCAGGCTGAGGTCTGCCTGCTCGTCAGCACGCTGCCAGTAGTCCTTGCCATATTCCTTGCCGATGAAATAGTTCATGTACATCAGGAACTCTGGTGTGGCGCATGCTCCGCTAAGCATAGAGCTTACCATGAACACCATATTGACGAAGCCTCCGGCAAACGACTTCAGGTTGGTTGGTGCAGTAGAGTTACCTCCGATGGCCTGAGTGCCGCCTATGAGCCAAGGATACATCGTGATTGATGCGCAGTAGTTGGCAAGGCTCGTCTCATCGTTCTTATATATAAAGTGGTGTGTCAGCTTGTCGATGTATTCGTCGGCCAGCTGCTTGCCGTACATTTTCTTGATACGGTCAGTAAGCAGACGGCGGTTCAGACGGATGAAGTTTGACTTTGGCAGCTCGCCAATGAGAGTGGCGATGTTCTTATGCTCGACGTTGGCATTTGCGTCATACTTCGAGCCTGTGGCAGCGTTTACCGATTCAGTGTACTCTGAGAGGAACATCATCTTCTCCAAAGTGTCACGGTCCTCAGAGTGCAGCTGGCGATAAAGGATAAATGACTTAGCCACCTTGTAATAACCTTCTCGCATCAGGGCTTCCTCCACCTGATTCTGAATGTCCTCCACAGTGATGTCATCGTGCATGTCGAGATGATTAAGGATCTTTGAAACAATGCCCAGGTCAGCGGGCTCGTTCACACTTTCGAATGCCTTTACTATGGCATTCATGATCTTGTCGAGTGAGAACTGGTCTTTCGAACCGTCTCGTTTCGTGATGGTAAAGTTTTTAATTTCCATTATTGTATTTTTATTTCTTTTTTGTTAGAGTCATACACGCAGGAGTTATCCGTTTCGGGAAACTTTTTTGTTTTCGATTCGGAAAAAGTTGTCCGTTTTGGAGAACCCGAACCGACTGCAAAGATACAAAAATAATCCTAAACGTACTACTATTTAAATCTTAAATTTTGTAAAATAGCAAATAATAATATCTTGGGTCAAAATCAAGCCTATCCTTAGAGGATTTATGGAGACAGCTACAAAAGTCTCATCCCAAGCCTTGGGATGTACGTTTCACGACTTGGGATGTACATACCAAGACCTGAAACGGAAATTGACCAGCTAAACTTTTACTCTTTGGACAGGGTGTTTACATACTTCACGGGCTCACCGTCGCCTTTGAGGACATCAGCAAAGGTCTGCGGCTTGATGGTCACTGGGCCTCGCATGAACTCAGGGATATTATAGCACCTCATAAACTGACGGTGATAGTCAGGATCGGCACTGGGGAGTTCGAAGGGCTTCGTGCCGCGTCCTTCTTTGTCGATATGTGCGAAGAAAGGACGTGTATAGGTTCCGTCGTCCCTGCGGCTGCTGAAGACAACCCACTTGCCATTACTCGACCAACTGTGATAGCTCTCAGTATCTGGCGAGTTGATTTCCTGTGCCGCTCTTGCCTCGCCTGTCTGCAGGTCAATCATCCATAGATCGGCATCGTGGTGCCAGATGTGGAACACTCCGTATTCTGCCAGCGCGAACATCAGATAGCGACCGTCGGGTGAAATACGAGGCAGAGTGGCACTCTTGTTGAGGCTGTCAGCAGAGAAGACGAGCTCTCGAGGGCCGAACGCCATAGTTTCTGGATCGAAGCTCTTCTTATAAATATTGTATTTAAGCTCTTTCGCACGATTTATCATCTCAGAAGTTCTCGACAAAGTGGAGTCTTGTTTCACGTAGTGGGCACTGCAATAGTACAATGTTTTACCGTCAGGAGCCCATGCAGGGAAAACTTCCAACTCCGTGGTGTCATTCTCAAGATTAGTTATCTCGCCCTTGCTGAGGTCGTATGCAATAAGGTCACTCTGAGAATCATATACCTCAATCTTATTATGGTCAACAGTATGGAAGCCCTGGTATGTCTTATTCGTCGAATATACGATTAACTTCAGCCAAGGATGCCAGGCTGGATAGACACCAGCAGAAAGAATGGAGTCATTGCCCATGTTCACCTTCTTAATATTACCGTCGTAGACAACAACTGTCCCACCGTGGTTCTGACGGGCATGAAACTGCATGCGCTCAGGGTTATACTGCTGATAGTTGTGACAGTTGATGCACTGACCGTCTTTCTCGAAAGTACAGAGCACATTATCATAGATGACACTCTCATCATAGTTTTCCAGACAGCGCTGACTAATGGTCAGTGACTCATAACTAACGAATGAAGGATAAATCAGGCGGTAGCTAAGATAGCTGTCGATGCTATCAGGCGACACAAAGATGCTGAAAGGCTTATAGTGAGCCCATTGCCCTGCCTTAAGTGCGTAAACATCTACATTGATGGCATTGCCCTTGGCTCTCTCGGCCAACTTGCGCCATTCATCAATCTCCGGCTGCGCCTTACCAGCGCACACTGTCTCCTCACCGCCAACAGAAAAACGGGCTATCATATCATCGGCTTCCTCGTCAAGCTCGAACGTGAGAGGAGCCATATTAATGGGTATGGTAACGTTTGTATAGTCTGGATAAATCTTTGGCAGGCTCTTGGATTCCGTGAACACTTCCGGCACGGATGGCGCAGAACATCCCATCACTGCCAGAAACAAACCGATATATGCTAATTTCCTAATCATAGTCATTAAATTAATATTCCGGCAACTGACTCATAGTATAGTAGTCATAATAATAGGTATCCCCAAAGAAGGGGTACAATCCCTGGCGGACCACCTCCACCTCCTGATTGTCGTAATTGACAGCAGCAGTCATAAAGCGCTCAAAAGAGTCCTTGATGCTCTTATCGAAAGGCAACATTTCTACATCCTGTCTCTCCTCAAGCTTACCATAAAGATAGGCTGCCTCCTGATAATAGCGGGGCATAGGCCCGTTGGGATGAAGATTGATGTAGTCGTTGAAGTGACGCCAGAACAAGTTGATATCCCTGGTCCAAAGGGTTGCCAGCAAGGTCTGTTCCTGAAAGATAGGGTCACCGGTATAAGTGCTTCGCGCAAGTCGTCTCATCAGGAATCTCTCTATATTGCCCTGGTCTCCACCCAGGAAGTCATCGTAGTGGAGCATGTGAGTGATAAACTCTCGCTCAGCGTCTTTAGCAATAATATCTGGATGGCCTAAAAGCGTTTCCGCCTGCTTAGCCCAGTCACGATAGAACATCGTCTGTTTCAGAATATTGATATACTTCTGTGCCAGAGGCTTATCATTTTCAAGTAAAGCACAGTTCACCAGCAACTGATAATCTTCTGTACGGAAACCAAACTCCACTCCCATCTCCATGCACAGGCGATTGCAGTAGTTCAGCATGCCATACTGATAATAGATAAGCGGCCCTGCCACCAGCATCAACCGCATACCGAAAGGAGCCGCGTATGCCTTTGAGCCGTTTTTATAGAGGAACATCTCATTACCCTGTCGACCCAGACGACTCAGGGCAATATTACGCATCATCACAATAGCGCGTGTAGGTTCGTCCTGCTGAGTAGCTGCCTCCTGCAAGACACCATCCCAGTCAAGGTCAGCAATACGATGCTGCATGGTTAGCTCATGATGGAAATTCTCGTCCTTCATCCAGAAGTGATATACACCCCCAACAAGCATTACTGCAATGATTACCTGACACAACAGATAATATGGTTTCTTCATGGGCTTGGTTGCCTGTCGCTCAGGGCTATAGGTAGCAGCCAGGACTATGAAGAAGAGTGCTAACAGATAATAAGGGATATAATAGGTATGATATTCCTCCGTAATGAAGAAAAGCGGCAGTTCTGCCCACAGGATATTGGCAAGGTTAATTTGGTAATATACGAAGAGATAGCAGAAAAGAGGAACTGTGGCGATGCTCAGGATAGCGACGACACTACAGATAACGGCATTGGTGCTACTGGCTGACAATCTCCATGCCCAAATGCCCATCAGCAGGACTGCTGCAAGTCCGTAGATTCCCATCAGCGGATAGCCTATGGCACAGGCAATGAAGATGTATGCTGCCCTCAAGTAGAATCTGTCTGGTATGGTTCTGAACATCCAAAGCACGGCTACAACGGCTGTCGTACCAATCGTTGACGCAAAGAAATGCCCCCTCAGTTTCAGCATATAGATCCAGTAGCCCATGTCCATATTGGTGAGCAACAGGATAGCAACGGGTATGAGCATCAGGATAGACCATCTGTCAGGAATGCGGAAGGTGCGTTTTGTCAGAGCCATCAGCAGCAACCACCATGCACATAGCAGCAGCACGCCCACCCAAGGATAATAAAGGAGCTGCGTGAACCACGTCGCTATATATGTGAGCATTCCGCCCGGCACTACCAGCTGTTCTTTCAGAAACAGTGCAGAACACAGAAAGAGATTCTTCTCCTGTACCTTCCAAAGCTGATCGCTCTCGAATATCAGCAAGGCTCCGGCTATCAACATCAGTGCCACAAGCCATATCGCTAATGCAAGATGCTTTTGTCTTAAATTCATACTTCGTTGCTCAATTTTTGGTAAAAAAGGTCTGGACTTTCGCAAGCCCAGACCCCAAAACAATGTAAAGTTCTAAAATTGCCTGTCCTCAGACTGACAATGGTAAAGGCTGGGGAGTGAACCATTCTCCCCTGCCTTGATATTACTCATGAAGTCCTTGACAGACTTACTTAGCGAGATACTTCTTACCATTCTTAACAACGATACCCTTATAGTCGCCAGATACACGCTGACCAGCAAGATTGTATGTTGCGCCGTTAGAAACAGTGCCGTTATTAACTACGCTGCTGATGCCAGATGGGTCTGTACCGAATACGCGAGGATTTGTACCTGCACCTTCCTTAACGTAGAAGTTCTCTACACCAGTCTGGTTGATAAGAGTCTCTGAATTGTCCTTAAGTTTCCAGACAATGTTCTTGATTGTGTAGTCGCAAGCCTCCTTGACGATAGCCATATTGAATGCGATGCACCACATACCATCGGCCTCAGAAGGAATAGTGAACTCCTTAGAGAAGTGCTGCTCCTCGGTTGTGAAGTCTACATCACCGATACAACTCCAGTGCATGTAAGCACCTGGTGTCTCACCATGGCACTGTGTACCAGTCTTGGCTGCAATAGAACCAACATAGTCAAACTCTACAACAGTCTCTTCACCAGCAGCAAGAGCGCGGTTAGCCTTAATGAAGAACTGGTTATCCCAGTCAGCACCTGTATGTGTCGGGTCTGTATCATCATCACCAGACTTCTTTTCAGCTCTCTCCTGACCATGTACAACAACGATTGACTCGTTAGGCTTGATATCGAGAGGCTCCTTGTTCTCTTCACCCTCTACCTTGATGAAGTTCATCTGCTTATTCTCTGTATCTACAGAAACAGTCCATACACCAGCTGCAGGAAGCTTGATCTTTGCAAGGCTACCTGGAGCATAGTCGATCCAGTCATCCTCGCCACCAACGACAGCCTTTGTCGGCTTAAGTGTAGCGCCCTTGAATGCAGCATCGTTACCACGAGTAGTAGAGATCATCACCTCATTTACCCATGTATCCTCCTTGCCTGCGGTACCTACAGTAGCAACGTAAGCCTGAGCGGCCTCGTCATATACTAATTCTGTAGCATTGTCGAAGTCATACTCTATACCCTTGGCAGCATTTGAAGAAGCAATGAAGAGACCCTCGTCGAGCTTCATAGTCTGCCATGACAGGTCGTCGAAGTAGTAGGTGTTAGGCTCCTGGAAGCTTGAAGTCAGGTTGAATGCGAGAGAATAGCCTCCTGCCTGTGACCCGTCGAATGTGATAGTCTTATCAAATTCCTGCCACTCTTCTGTGAAATTAATATCACCGACAGCATTCCAGTGGAGATATATAGACGGGTTCTTCTTGTGGATCTGAGTAGCTACCTTAGCTGCCTTGTCTGCCTTATAGCGGAAGTGGATCTTAACCTGAGTGCCTTCCTTCCATCCCTGTGGAGATTCAATCCAGAACTGGTTAGACCATTGGATAGAATTTGCATCGGGCTCTGGAGCGTCAATAACGGCAACCTGAGTAACATGAACAGCGAACACATGGTTGTTTGCATCTGCCGGGTCTGCCTCAATATCTGCCGGGAATGGACGAGCTCTAGGGCTATCTGTTGAGATAGCGCCAGCCTGATCATCGAAATTCCTACCCATAGTCAAAGCCCAAGCACAAATCTCATTGGCTCTGTCGCCTCTCCAGTTAGCGTTGATTCCCTCTGGAGTCTTCTCAAGAGCCCAAGCTGGCCACTCTCCGAACTCTGCATCACCAACATATTTGCTTTCTGTTGGTACATCAGGTATGATAGATTTACCATCATTGGTAATCCACTCCTGCCATACAGTTGGTCTCTGAGCCTTTGCATTGTGAGAAACAGTGAGCCACTTCCATTCGATTGTTGCGGAAGCAGTACCCGGCTGAGCCACGAGGTTACATGAGGTGCCACCAATGCCGGTGTACTCCCACTCTACCTCAGCCCATTCTGTACCGATCTTTACCTGGGCGCCGGTTGACTGGCCTTCGCCCCAACCCCAACCCATGTTGACGTTGATTGTAACTTCCTCAGAAGCCTTTACCATTGCCTTGACGGTATAAGCGCCATCAAGTTCTGTAGGTATACCATCTGCAAGGAAATACTGGTGCCATCCTGGGGATTCCAAAGCAATTCTGTAATACTCAACGCCAGCATCTGTCTTTACGGTAACGTCACTGGTCTCGCCAGCTTCATTGTCCAAAGTTACATACTTGTACATTGCACCGTAGTCGGTCATCACACCGTCTACCCATTCTGGAACGTAACCCATTACGTAGAATGGGAAACCAGACTTTGTCGAGTAATCGATCTTGAAGTCTTCCACCCACTCTGCCTTTACTCCCATGAAACATGCCAAGAGAGCAATAAGAGTAAACAATTTCTTCATAATAGAAATAATTTAGTTAAAAAATAAAATGAATAAAAAATAATTAAAATAGAAGTTATAATATCCAGAGTCACACAAAGCACACAAGGGGGTCAGACCTTATGTGTGCTTGTGTGAATATAGTTCATTTACCGCTTAGGGCTTCGCAGAATGCCTTGTAGGTGGCGTTACGCACCCAGTCCTTGCTCTTAGCGTCGATAGACCAGAGACCTACAGGGTCATTGGTGTCAGCGAGATTGCCCTTACAGATGCCAGCCTGCTTGTCATGAGGAATCTTGCTCATGTAGCTCTTGATGACATGCCCATAGTAGTCAGCCAGTTTCTGGCGCTGGGCAGCAGAGATATCCTTTGCTGCGACATTAGCACCAGTAGCATCCTGATACTTGATGTCGAAGTTGGAAAGACGAATCAGTTTGCCCGTAGAAGCCAGATTGTCAAGCAGGAGATTAAGAGATGCCTCATTGGCAGCCTGAGTGGCTGCATCCTCACTGTAAGAAAGGTTCAGCTTGGCATTGATACCGTCAATCTTGGCACCATTTGCATCCCACGCCTGAATCCAGTATTTGAGACTCTCGAATTTCTTCTGTTCATCAAGACCCGTCTCGCTGATGAAGAACCTCAGCTGGGCAGGATCACCCTCATGCTTCTCGAAAGCTGCCTTAGCCACCCTGGATACAACGGGAGCATAGTTCTCGCTGCCAAGGATATCCTGCCAGAAAATATTGTCGGTAGAATGCTTCAGGTCGTACATGCCATTCTCAAGCTCTGCCTTGACGTCCAGAGGCTCGTCGATGAGGTCGAACGACTTGATACGGCCCAGGTTAATCTTCATCAATCCGTCGCACCATGCGTTGAGAGCGTAGTTGATAGTATCTGTGCGCTCCTGGACTGTCTGCTTACGGTGGTTGTCGGGATAATAGCCCACCTGAACCTTCTGTATATAGATTACAGGCGAACGAGTATTCTCGATTCTCAGATAACCTTCCGTCTCGCCAGGTGCACTCTGAGCCTCAATGACGATCTTCGTCCATTTACCTCCCTTGAAAGTCCACTTCCCGTCAGAACCGCTTCCAGCAACTTTATTACCAGAGAATGTGACATAGAACGAACCGTCCTTATCGGCATTCACCCAGAATGTCGTGGTGTACTTGGCTCCAGGATCCACTTCAAATCCCTCAATAATACGAGCCTTGCCCAGGGAACCGATCCTAAGAGTATTCTGATTGTCGTATCTGGCAATAGATACTGTTCCGGGATTAGACTCTACCGTTCCTTCGAACTTGGTCATCTCGTTAAAGTTGACCGACTTTCCCTCGACGTAGTTAACAGGGATCTCGATAGGAGCAGTGAGCATTTTCAGCCATTCATCCGGCTGGTTGGCATTAGCGACAATAGGACTGCCATACACCTCATAGCCTATATCTTCCACATGAGCAAGCAGGTCGCTCATATCGAGGAAGTTCATCACGCCCTTTGCATTGACGATCGTTCCCGACATCAGGGTGGTGCCGAAGGTGACATTGTCGAAGTTGGTGACAGCCGCAGCATGTGCAAGCTCTTGCTTGTTGAAGTCAACCACCTTGAGAGTAGCTCCAAGCGACATATTGGCATAGGCACTTCTGTCGATGTATGACTTTACGGGAGCCAGGTCCTTATACGGCTCAACAAAAGCAGGGTCGGGCTGAGCCGTGAAATCATCCGTCGTATTGTAGTCTGCGCAGGATGCTGAGAAAGCACCAGCGGCAAACACCAAGAGACTGTTTCTAATAATTCTGTTCATATTCATCGCCTCCTCTAATTATTTAACGTATTTGGGTTTGAATAAAACTCTCTGGTTAGACTCACGAGTCTGTACCACGAGCGTATCGTTAGTCGTCACCTGAATATCGTTTTCCAGGAGAATATTCTGCTTCTTCTGCTCATCCCATCCGATGACCTTACCTTTCTTGAAGGTTACATTATAGGCAAGACGGAGGATATCACGCTGAACAGGCTCTCCATTGTTATTGCCCCACTGATATTCCTTATACTCAGGTTTCTCTGTTCCCTTGACAATAAATTCACCTGTTCCTGTAGAGACGACGTCATCATCGTCAGTGGAGATAGTGCAGTTGTTGCCATTGAAGGTCAGAATGAGATTACAGTTCATAGAAGCCCTGTCTTTACCCTGTGCGTCCTTACCTCTCTTGATGGATACAGGGAAGACACACTGCGACATGTTCTTAGTCGAAATTCCGCATACCTCGTCATTCTGGTTCACAGGATTATCCTTGTAATGCTCGAGGTCGGAGTTCATCATCGAGAAATCCTTGCGTACAAAAGTCGTGGTAACATCGTTTTCCGTGACATTGTCCACTCCACGACGGATATACTTACCCTGCCAGGGATTCATATACTTCACGCAATAAAGCACGTAGTCCTTTGCCAGTACATCCCAGTCCGCTGTATTGGTACGTGAGGGATTCAGTCCTTCACGCGGTGTACCTGTCAGGATATGGTCGATACCAGTTGCCTTCGTCATTCTCAGTGGGATGACATAGGTGTTGGATGCAGCCTTCTCATCGTTGAAGAAAGCATCGGTGAGCTGCACCTCAACGTATCCCCGAGGCTCGCCATTATAAGGTATGGCATTGGATGCGAGTGAATAATACGCTGCTGGCATAGGGAGTACCGGGTCTGCAGCATTTCCGCCCTCGTCAGTAAAGAAGAGGTTGTCGCAAAGAGACTCGTCGACAACAAAGTCTACACTTGCATCACGACCGCCATAGGCGCCTCCCATTGTCGACCATATCTGGCACTTGTGAGCATTGTCGAGAGTATTGTCGTAGATATCATTACCAAGTACGAGTGTACGCACTGGGAACTGAAAGGCGAAGTAGGCTGTCGTTCCTCCTTCATAGTCTGGGAATTCTCTGTCTGAATTGTAGCAGGAAGTAATGCACAATGCACAAAGTGCGATGCACAATGCCAGTCCCGTCTTCTTCATATTCATCTTTATCATAATGTTCAATGTTCAATATTCAATATTCAATATTCAATGTTCCGCTCGAGCTTCGCTCGCTTGCTGCCGTAGGGACGCAAGTAATCGGCTTGCCGCTTGCTACCGTAGGGACGCAAGAACGTTAGCGCCAACCCTTGTTCTGCTTTAGGTTGCTCCATTTCAGCAGTTCTTCCTTTGGAATAGGTCCGTAGCACTGATAAGAGTCATCATAACTGCGTTCCTCCACATCAATAATGGTATACTTCAGCTCACCCGTTTCGTCGTTACGGTCTACCCGCATGCCCTTGACGGTCTCATTGAGAGGCAGCATCCAGCGGCGGAGGTCCCAGAAACGCTTGTTCTCGAAGCAGAGCTCTATACGGCGCTCGTTACGTATCAGAGTAGTCATCTTATTCTGGTCGGATGCACACTCTTCAAGATATGCATCACCCTCAGGCAGTGCTACACCTATCTCGTTTGTAGCCAGTCCGGCACGCTCACGGATAGCCTTGATAACGTCGTAAGCAGTGAAGCCTACACCTGCCTGGTCGCCCTTCGGGCCCCAAGCATCATTGGCAGCCTCCGCATAGTCGAGGAATATCTCCGTATAGCGGATACGAGGATAGATGTGCTGCTGCTCGATAAGAGAACTTGACAGCGGGCTGACATCCTCACGGAGAAGTTTCTTAAGATAGTAGCCTGTACGTGTAGAAGTGCTGTTATAGTTGATATTGTCATCATACTCAGGATTGCCCTTTGCATTAATCTTTGGATATGTTCCTGTAATAATCTCTGTCTTCCTGAATGACATTCCATTATAGATGACGTTGTCTGCAAGGCGCGGGTCACGGTTTGCATAGGGATTCTTTGCATCGTAACCGGAATTCGGATCAGTGATAGGACGACCGTTGCGCATTGGGAAAGCATCGACGAGGTTCTGAGAGGGATTAACACGTCCACTGCCATAAAGTGTCGGGGGGAAGTTCTCCCTTTCCTGATCAGCATTCTTACGACGGTCTTCGCGCCACAGCATTTCCGGCATTTCAGATGCACTTGGTTCAAGCTTCGCAGCATTCTTATACCAGATGTTGCCCGTATTGTCGAATCCATCCAATCCACCGATGCGCTTAAGCACATCTGCACAGAGAGTAGCTGCCTGGGCAGAGGTAACACCGCTCTGTTCGCGGAATGCAGGACTGGCTGCGAGTACAGCTACCTGAGCCTTCACAGCCTGGGCTATCCTACCCGACATAAGGTTTCTGGCCTTCTTACCGAAGACGAGGTTGTAACCAGAATAGTTAGCACCTATCGCCTTATACTTAGCCGGTATGTCATTCTCACTTTCAATGTCAACATAATCAGCAGGGAGATAGGCCATTGCACTGTCGCAGTCAGCGAAGCACTGCTTGACACAGTCGGCAAATGTGGCACGTGGCTGATTGAAGTCAGAGCTACCGTCTTCAGGAGTAGTCAGCAATGGCACACCGTAGAGTATACCATCGTCTGCATAGCCTCCATGAGCCTGAAGCAGATAATAATAGAAGACAGCACGCAGTCCGAAAGCCTCGCCCTTCAGACGGTCGATGAACATCTTCTGCTTTGAGGCTGCACTTGGTGCCCATTTTACATTATCCACTATCGAGAAGAACAGATTAACATACTGAATGCCATCCTTACAGCCATTCCACTGCGACACCGGATTATTGTCAGCGGCCCAGGTTCCCGTTGCCATATTCAGCAGCGAGTTGTTCTTCTGGTTGGTTACAGCATCATCCGTTGCGATGTCTGTCTGCGTAGTCGTAATGTAAGGAAGACGACCATAAGCGTAAATCAGCAGACCGTGCGCATACTTCGACTCCTCGGTCATGTCTTCTGCCTGACGGTTGTTCTCATCGGCAGGGTCGAACATGTCATCGCAAGAGCAGAGCAGAGCAGAGCCTAGTAATAACTGACAAATTATTACGAGGAAGGAGAAAGGAGAAAGGAGGAAGGAGAATACTCCTGCTGACAATTTCCTCGTCCTGTTATCATTATTTATCTTAGTAATCATATTGTCTAATTGTCTAAATGTCTAATTGTCTATTAGTCTAATTGCCTGATTATCTAACTGCCTTAGAGTGTCACCTTTACACCAAGATTATAGAAACGAGTCTGTGGTGCATAGCCAATGCTTGTCTCCATCAGTTTACGATTCTTTGAAATGGTGAGGAGGTCATTTCCGTTAATGTATATAGAGAGAGCCTTTACAAGCTTTCCTTCAAACAACTCCTTGGGGAAGTCATAAGTGAGCTGTACCTTGCGGAGATTGAAACGGTCTGTGCTGTACAGCCAGAATGTTGAGGCTGCCGCATTGTTTGCAGAGCTCAGTGATGTCAGACGAGGATGAGTGGCAGTGGCAGCCGTCTCAGGAGTCCAGCGGCCACGGGCGTTTACCGAGTATTTGGCATCGCCGCTCATGTAGTAATAGTTATTGTTCTTCATGTCGTAGCCACCGAACTGACCATTACCAATCATGAAGAGAGTGAAGTTCTTATACTTGAGAGTAAGGTTCACTCCTATGTTCCAAGGCGTACCGATGTTACCCAGGTCCTTGTTGTCAGGATTGCTGTTCTTATCTAAAGCGATAACGTTACCCGACTTGCCAAGAACAACCAAGTCTTGATTGGTGATAAGCCCGTCACCATTAATATCCGCATACTTCAGGTCACCCGGCTGAATGGTACCACCCAACTTGGGCTGCGGAAGCTCTGACTTCAGAGTGTACTTGCCAGTCTCTGCATTATAGTTAAAGTCATCCGTTGTGTAGAATCCCAGGCACTCATATCCCCAGAGAGCATTAAGAGCCTGCCCCTCAGTGTGCTTATTTGGAGCTGCCGGATCGAGAGTCTCATCAAACTGCTTCCACTTAGAAGTGAAATACGTGCCTACAACTCCAAGAGTAGCGTGAACCTTGCCTATCTGCTTCTGAGCAGTCACACTGAAGTCAAGTCCTTTTCGGTTCTGGATATTGTTGTTGATAGCGGGCATGAATGTATTTCCAGAGAGACCACCCTGCAGATGCGAAGGGAATGTGGAGAGGTTCTTAACGAGGAACCCGTTCATATCCGTATTAAAGAATGTGAGGTCGGTCGTAATCAGCTTATTGAAGAATGAGCCACGAAGGCTTACTGACCATTCCTTGCGACTAATGAAGTCGAGAGAAGGGTTGGAACCGTTTTCTGAATAAGTGATTTTCGTACCTACTCCTTCATTCCATGTGAATGAAGTACCATTGCCATCTTGCGGCTGTTTCCATTTAGCCTCGTAAAGATAGTATTCCTTGTACTTATTGTCATTGTCAATCATATAGATGTCAATATCTTCCTTCAGATTGCTGTAAGAAGCACTGAGCATCAAGTCGTCAACGAAGGTATCCTTCAGGAAGCTCTCTTTTGCGATGTTCCAGCCAATGGTGAACGAAGGTGAGATAGCCTCTCGATGCCCCTTAGGAAGACGTGCAGAATGTACTCCTGCCATAGCCACTTCTGCAAAGTAACGACCCATATAGTCGTAACCTGCCTGGAGACCCAAGTTGGCATTGGCATAGCGATGATATGTACCGCTGGCTGTCGTGGTATACATATTGGCAAGGAGCATACCCGTCACATGGTGCTTGCCTGCAAACGTATTGTCATAGTCGAAATGGCCGTTCCAACTAATTGTCTGACGATACTTAGTATCCGACATTGCCATGTGACCTGTCACAATCTCATCGTTCTGCTGGGTAAGACCTACGATTTTGTCCTGCGAGTTATAGTTACTCCATGTAGGGATAAACACAGCATACTTGTTATTATATGACAAGCTGTAGTTGGCAGCATAGTCGATAGAGAACAATGTCTTGAACGACAAGCCTTTCACGAACTTATTCAGGTCATAGATGATACCGGCATCAAACTGGAATTGACGGCTGACGGCCTGTGTCTTACCGCCAAAATAGCAGTCTGCAATGGCATTCGTCTGAGTGGCTTTCGTACCTCCAGGGAAATACTTCCCATCGAGCAGGTTAAGAGACTTGCCCAAAATGGCGAGAGCCTTACTTGCATTAGGGTCAACCATGTCGATATCAATCAGTGGAGCAGCGTTCTCAGGGAAGTTAGGACGCATTGAAGCAGCATCGCCCCAGAAGTTTCCCTTGTTCTTATGAGCATTGTAGAACGTAGCACTGGCATTGGCAAAACCACTGATGAGCTTGTTGATGACGAGGTCTACATTACCACGCACACTGAAACGGTCAGTATAGTTGTCCTTTGCCGGACCGAAGTTGATAAGATCCTCAATGCGGTAGTAGTTGATGTTCGTATAGAAGTGTGCACGAGTGCCACCACCCTGAATCTCCAATGTACCTTCCGAGCGATTATATGCCTTACGGACATACTCGTCAGAATAATAGTTCACGTTAGGATAACGGTATGGATTCTTGCCAGAGGCATGATTATAGATATCCATCTGAGTATATCTGGGGTCAAGTCCGTCGTTGACACGTGCCTCATTGTAGAGAGTCATGTACTCAGCCGAACCAAGATACTCAGGGAACTCCTTTGCGAAATGGAAGCCTGTGTTCGCATTAGCCGTAATCTGCAGACCGTCGACCTTTCCACGCTTTGTAGTGATAAGGATCGCGCCCTTGGCACCCTTGGCACCATAGAGTACCACAGCCTGAGCACCCTTAAGGAAAGTGATCTGCTCGATTTCTGATGGGAGCACATTATTCGAAGGACGCTTCACACCATCGATAATAACGAGCGGAAGATTACTGTTGTCGTTATTGTCGAGACGCTCATTGTCCATACCCCACAGGTTGTTGCCGTTCCATCCCCCGACAAGAGCATACATGTCTTCAAGGCTACCCATTGTGTAATCCTTCTTCTGCAACTCTTCCATGTCGACATAGGAGACACCTCCAAGCAGGTGGTCGGCATCCTTGTCGCGGAAAGCAACATGGACTTTCTTTTTTGCCACGATAGAGTCAGCGTCATCGGCCGTCTGTGCATTAAGCGTCAGAGGCGATACGACCAACATGGCAATGAGAAATATGTTTGTTTTCATTCTATTCATAATGTTCAATGTTCAATATTCAATGTTCAATGTCTTACCATCCCGGATTCTGAGGGAATCCCTCGTAAAGGTAGATATCCTTGTCAGGAAGCGGGAACCAGTAATGCCTTGAATCAAGATTACGGGTGATTAGCTCTTCCCTGTGGAAGTTACCGATCTTTGCATCCTTCGGGTCGTGAGTCTTGAACCATTCGGCAGACTCCAGACGCTCGAACTCATGAGAGTACTTCATGGTGTAAGGAGGCTCAGTAAGGAGAAGCCAGCGCTGAAGGTCGCACCAGCGAAAGCCTTCAAAGGAGAGTTCCACGGCACGCTCGCGACGTACCTCGTCAAGGAAGTGCTCCCTGGTATCCATAAGGTTGGCCTGTACATGCTCCATCGGATAATCGTCAGAGTTTACACGATCACGCAGTGCGTTGATTGCATCTACAGCAGAGAACGACGGGCAATAGACTGGTCTGTCCTTAAGGTCTTTCGCCGTTGTCGCTATGGCTGCCTGTGCCTCGGCATACATCAGATAGATATCAGCAAGGCGCATATAAGGTATATAGCTCTGGAAGGCATAATCCCAATCATACCACTTGTCACCCTGATTACACTGATGAGGCACCAGTTTCTGAATGAAATAGCCTGTGCTGCTCGCATGGTCGATATCACGCATGGCACCACCAGTGAAAAGATCACAATACTCAAGTTTCTTCTGATTATCGTTCAGGGCATCGGTACTAAGGACATAGTGGAAGCCGTCGAACACGAAGTCATGATAGAATCTAGGGTCACGATCCTTATATGGATGCTCAGGATCCCATCCCGAAGCAGGATTCAGCACCAGTTCGCCATTCTGTACAAGATAGATAGGCTGTCCGTTGGCCATACCGTACTGGTCAGCAAGGTTGGCTGTCGGGTGATGGATGATGTTGTCATGGTCTACGAGACCTGCCACCTTAGGACCGAAGATCTTTGCGCAGTTCCAGTTTGCCGAGTTCGTTCCAGGATAGACGCCACGGAAGATAGCCTCCGTAGAGCCTGGCATCTTCCAGCTCTGCTTTACGGTATAGAAGATGTCTGAGTAGCAAGACTCTGCATTCTCATCCATCACATGATCGTAGATGTTGGAATATCTGTATTCTGCGAGCTTGTACTTTACCGTCCCTTTACTTACCATGTCGAGAGCCCTACCAAGAGTCTCTGCCGCCTTCCTACAGTACTCTACGTCATAATCGTATGTCTTACCGTTAGAGCTTGCTCCCAAAAGCTGTGCGACACCACCATTCTTGGTCTTCTCAAACTCCTTCATAAGTGGAGAACCAGCCCAGAGATAGCACTTGCCAAGATAGCAGAGGGCCATGAACTTATTCACGCGAAGGTCATTCTTACCCGATGTCTGCATACCTGCGAGTGTCTCATCCCAATCAATAGGAAGTAGGTCGTACGCTCTCTCGAAGTCTTCTGCACAGCGGTCTGCACACTCCTGGAAAGAAAGGCGGGGCAGCTCTGGAATACTGGATGCCTCGAAAGCTTCGTCGATATATGGAAGTCCACCGAAATAGCACATCAGCTCGAAGTGCCACCATGCACGGAAGAAATACATCTGTCCAAGCAGCAGGTCGCGTTCTTCATCTGTACCAACAAGCGACTTGATATTAGCAATACCCATGTTGCACTTACGGATGCAATACCACGAGTTTCTCCAGAGTGAACTGCTGTTACCATTCAGCCAGCACTGGTTATTGAAGTACCAGTTACGATAGTTGCCAAGGTCCACCTGGTGATCCATGTGTGCATAGCCTTCAGGATTATGAACAGCATCGTCACCGAAATTCCATGCAGTACAATAGTTGACCTTCTCTTTATCAGGAATCATGCTATATATCTCCTCAATATATCCCTGAAAGTTGCGGAAGTTCTTGAATGCCTCATCCTCTGCCACAATAGCTTCTGGATCTTTGTCAAGCCAGTCAGTGCAGGAGGTAAGGAGGAAGGAGGAAAGGGGAAGGAGGAAGGAGAATAGTCCTACCGCCAGCTGCTTCATCCTATTATTCTTGTTTATCTTAGTAATCATATTTCTCATTTTTAATTTCTTATTTCTCAATTCTAAATATTGAGCTTAATTCCGAAATTATAACGCCTTACAGTCGGGTAAGCACCGCCACCGCCACTGAATCCGTAGTTACTCTCTCGGTCGTCAGGCATCTTTGTGATAAGGAAGAGGTTGTTACCATTCAGGTAAATCTTCAGGCTTGAGAAACCAAGTTTCTTGATCCAGCCCTTAGTCCATGTGTAAGCCACTTCCACGTTCTTGAGTCGGAAATAAGAACCGTCGTAGAGATACTGGGTACCATTGTTGTAAGCAACCTGTGTAGTGAATCGTGGTACTACTACGTCACCCGTTCCACTTACCGGATTCCACCAGGCACCATTATCATATACAGTGAGAAGCTTATTATTGAAAGAAGACAGACCTACATCACGTGTAACTCCAGTTGCTCCATAGAGCTGTGCAAACATGCTCCAGCCCTTATACTCCCATCCAATTGTAGCATTGTATGTATGCTCAGGAGTTCCTGTATAGCCATAAGGAGCCTGGTCATTGGTCTCGTCTACCTTACCATCACCATTGAAGTCAACGATATAATGGTCACCGATAAGTACCTGGCTGTCATCCTCACGGTTTGGTACACTATAAAGCTGATCGTATGTTCCAACAAAACCATTGTCAATGAATGACCAGTATTGTCCCTGAGAATAGCCTTGAGCCTTGCGGTATGAAGGAATCAGCTGTGGGTCATCCTTTACCTTGATCACGTTGTGAGCGTATGTATAGTTGGCATTTACCCAGAAGCGCATACCATTATTCAATACCTTATTGAAACGAACCTCAAACTCAAATCCATAGTTCTTCATCTTACCTTTGTTGATATCAGGAGTCTTTGCTGCACCATAATATGATGGGACAGAGCGGTCGCCTCCAGAGATAAAGATGTCGTAACGGTCATCACGGAACCAGTCGAAACTACCAGCAAACATTCCATGGAGTATTGCGTAGTCGAAACCGAGATTCTTCTTCAATACAGTAGCCCAGCGAAGGTCTGGCATGGCAATCGTAGCTTCCTTATATCCTATAAACGGGCTTGCAGAGCCGTCAAGAGCCATATTGAAACCGTTACCGTTGTTGGTTACTTCCCATCCTGTAAGATAAGCAAAACGTGAACCTGCGTTATCGTCACCGATCTCTCCAATAGATCCACGAATCTTGAACATATCGATGATACCCTTGTCCTTCAGCGGTTTCATGAACTTTTCATCAGAAATCATCCATCCTGCAGCTCCTGAACAGAAGAACACGAAACGGTTGTCGGGAGAGAACTTCTGTGAGCCATTGTAAGCACCGTTGAACTCGGCGAAATAACGGCTCTTATAGTCGTATGTTGTACGGAACACCCAGTCCTCACGACGATTCTCAAGGTCTGCGTTACCAGCATTGATACGACGCTTCCAGTTACCCATTGCAGTGACGTTATGATCACCGAACTGGCGTCCCCAGAAGAGCTGGAGTGACATTTCTGTTGCACGGCTCGTGTAGCTTACTTTACCGGCTTCAGTAGTCCAGTCGCGGCTCTCATAGAAATCGAAGCCCGTCTTTGCGTCAATCTCGTCAGCCCAGAGCATCTGACCATCCTCAGGGAGGATATATGCCTTCTTAGTTGTGTGCAAGTCAGAAATACCGCGAGTGCCCTCATTGAACTGGTTATCCCATGAGATAGTACCACGAGCAACAAGGCCCTTGGTTATGAAATCAAGATTCTGCTCAAGGGCAAAGTCAGTAAACACCCGAGTGATGGTACTCATCTCATAACCTGACGTCGCAACGTTTGCAGGAGAGTTAGCGATATTGGAAACCAACTTGGAGTATCCCCAAGATCCGTCTGAGAACTGAACAGGGAAGAGGTTTGGTGCCATACCGTAAGCACCGGCCCAGTTCTGCTGCTGGAAGAATTCACCATTATTACCATAGTAATAACGTGGAGTCTTCTGCTGGGCATTAGAACCAGCCAGATTCACCTTGAACTGTGTGGTCTTCGTAATCTGGAAGTCGAGGTTAGAACGAACATTCAGACGGTTGTAAGAATATCCGCCTTCATATCCCTGACGGTTGTCCCAGACCTTTGTCATATCACCCTCGTTCTGGAAGTCGAAAGCAACGAAATACTTCACGAACTTTGTACCACCAGAGATATTGAGGTTTGTATTATAAGACAATGCCGTCTTTTTGAACATCTCATCCTGCCAGTCAATATTCGGATAACGCTCTGCCTGACTATAATCACCAAGGTAAGTACCATCAGCAGAATAGTGAGGCTTTACAGTATAGTCCTGATTACGGAAGTTGTTGATGAACGTCTGAGGACGATAATATGCCCATGAAGCGGCGCCACCAATTGCCAACTCATGCTCTATAGCCTGATTGCGGAGCATATATCCGTCGTAAGAGTCATACTTTCGCGGAAGCTTTGACACAGCCTTCAACGTAGCATTGAAACCTACATCAATTCTTGCCTTACCTTCTACACCACGCTTGGTAGTAATAAGGATAACACCATTAGCGCCCTCAACACCGTAAACAGCTGTTGCGGAGGCATCCTTTAACACTGAAATGGTAGCCACTGACGTGATATCAACAGACTTAATCTCACGCTTTACGCCGTCTACAAGGATAAGAGGCTGAGCATCTTGGTTCCATGCTGCTGCACCACGAATATAAATACGCGGATCCTCTTCACCAGGCTGACCGGTAGAAGCAATTGTCGCGATACCGGGGAGGTTACCAGTGAGTGCAGCACCCACGCTACCGATACCAGCAGAACGCTCAAGCACTTCACCTGTTGTTTGCGTGATGGCACCTACGACCGAGGCTTTCTTCTGCTGTCCGTAACCTACGACAACGACTTCTTCCAGCTGAGTGTCATCTTGCAGCGACACCTTAAACTCACGCTGCCTACCCACTTTCATCTCCTTCGAGGTCATAGCGACATACGAAAAGACCAATACGGACTGCTCAGAAGGCACCTTCAACTGGAAATTACCATCGATGTCAGTCACCGTGCCAACCGACGTATTTCCTTTCACCACAACGGAAGCACCGATAAGTGCCTCGCCGTTCGCATCAACGACGGTTCCTCTGACGGGGATACCTCCTTGGGCCCACATCGTAGTACAGAACATCATCGTCAACAACAAAATACTTAAATGTTTCATCTTGACTGATTTTGATTCATACTTTTATTTGTTAATTTATTATGCTATTTTGTCGACTTTACATCGTCTTCTTATACCTTATTATATATATAATGTGCAAAGCCAGCAACTGCCAGTTTCATCTGCCACCAGGCAGTGCCAGCTACTTCATGGATGATTAGACAAAAGGAAAATAAAACAAACTATTAACCACTTATACTAACTTAAAAAACAGTTCTGCAATCAAATCCGCTGCAAAGGTACGTACATTATTTAAAAGAGGCTTTGCCAAGAGTTACGGGAAATTAAGGATTTGTAACAAATCTGAAAAAGCACTATTTTTATAATTAATGTACCATATTCGTATTTTCAGACAAAAAGAGCCTGAAAAGTTTGCAAAAAAGAAAGTTTTATAGAAATAGTAACATATACTTTGCAATTTGTAACATTTCCTTGGATGATTGGATAAAATCCCGTATCTTTGCACAAAAATTACGTTACACAAGACAAAATACAGCCGAAAACAATGGCAAGTAGAGTTCTATTTTCAAAAAAGTCTAAAAGACGATTGCTTTTACTTCTTCTGATATTCACTGTGCAGTCTTCATTTGCACAGATGGGAAGATTATTTGACGCAAACCAACAACTATCCAGCAATTTCGTAAATCAAGTATATCTTGACAATGACGGATTCCTCTGGGTAGTGACACGTAACGGCCTGAACCGCTACGACGGATATCAGTTCAATATATATAAGAAATCACCTAAAGATCCGAATACTATGGCAAGCAACTACGTAAACTGCATGATTCAGGACAATAATGGACTATTCTACCTGGGAATGTGGGGCGTGTTGCAGACATACGACGGCAACCAATTCAAGACTATAGAGGTAAAGGACAGTGAAGGGAAGCATATAGACTGCTATATAACATGCTTTATCGTACGCAAGAATGGCGATGTGCTGGCCGGTACATCCGGATTCGGTATTCTGAAGATTGACGATTCTGGTCATGCACATCAGATAAGCGGTAACCTGAAAGACATATCTACCGTCCAACAGTTCCTGGAAGATAAGGATGGAGATCTCTGGATATTAGGGCGTGACGAAGGTCTTGTGCGCTATGATGGTAAGACATTACAAAAATTCTTCACTGAGGCACCGATGAATACAGACCTGCGAAAGATGTGCCTGACAGACGACGGAATCCTCTGGCTAGGGACAAAGAGCAGCGGACTGTACAAATATGACGGAAAAGAGTTCGTAAAAGTTCCGCAATTAGGCAATCTGCCTATTGCGGAACTATATGCCACGGGGGATGGCAATGTAATGATAGGCTATGACGGAGCCGGACTTGGAATCTTCAATCCAAAGACAGGAATGCTCACAAGCAATCCATACTACAACCTGTCAGTAGACTTGTCGAAGAGCAAGGTGTACTCCATCGCAGAAGACAAGAACGGCAATGTATGGTTAGGCCTTCTGCAAAAAGGTATATTCATGCAGCCTAAACAGATTACAGAATTTGAATATTTGGGATACAAACTCGGCAAACATAACCTTATCGGTGAAGCCTGTGTAATCAGCACTTTCATCGACAGCAAGGGAAGATGCTGGATAGGAACAGACAAAGACGGTATATACATGCTGGATCATAATCAGAGACTGAAGAAGCACTTTTCCGAGGGATTCCCCAGCTCCATTATGTATATTGCAGAGGGACGGGATGGCAAAATCTGGATTGGCTCATACGGAGAAGGCATAGGATATATAGATGGCAGCGGCAACTATCATCGACTGCCTATATACCAGACAGCCAGCGGATTCGCCATCTGCTCTACCAACGACGGCGACGTATGGGTGGCAACCATGGGACAGGGGCTTCTCAGACTTGACGGAAACGGAAACATAAAAAAGGCATACACCACAAACAGCACTACAAACGAAGATAGCCAGAACTGTATTGCCAACGACTACATCTCTAAGATGTCAGTGTCGCCTGACGGGAAACGAATATACGTTGCAACCACCATGGGACTATGCTGCCTCGACATTGGCAAAGAAAGCTGGACCAGTATCTTCGGCAAAAACTGTCTGAACTACGGCACTCCTACACGAATAGTAAAAGAATATAGTGGCAGGCTATGGATAGGAACCAACGACGGACTTTTCTGCTACGACCTTATGAAGAAGACCCTAAAACACTTTTCTGCAGGAAGCGGACTGGCAGACAATGGCATCGCATCTATAGAACAGGACCGGGAGGGCAGGCTGTGGATCGGGACAGATCACGGATTGTGCTGCCATGATCCAAAGACAGGCATTACACAGAGCTACTTCGTTGGCAATGGACTACAGTCGAACGAATTCTCTGACGGAGCGTCTTATGCCATCGACAGAGGCGACCACTGCATAATGGTGTTCGGAGGCGTTGGAGGAATCACATGGTTCCATCCTGAGAAAGTAAGACAGACAGACTGGAACGCAAAAGTGAATATCGTTAACTTCATCGTAGACAACCAGCCAGTAAGCAGCAACTCCATGTCGGACAGCTATCACATCTGTGACACGACGATTATCGCTGCTAACCGATTCGAGCTGTCTTCACACGACAACACCTTTTCAATACAATTCTCCACACTCAGTTATGACACTCCAGAGCACATCACATATCTCTATAGCATCAACGGAGAAGAATTCATCAGGCTGCCATCCGGCCAAAATGAGATAACGCTCACCCACCTGCCTCCCGGTACTTACCGTTTCAGGGTAAAGGCAGAACGTAACAACCAGGAGACGCCGGAGAAAGACTTCACAGTAGTTATACACAGCCCATGGTATCGGTCAGCATGGGCTTATACACTATATCTTATTGCGAT
>DGTJ01000049.1:39936-73988 GCA_002393725.1 Prevotella sp. UBA4339
CAGGAGCATATCCATGCTGAGGAGATGAGCGATGCCAAGCTGAAATTCTTCATGAATATCAGCCATGAGATCCGTACGCCTATGACATTGATTCTCACCCCATTGCTCTCGCTCATAAAGAATGATGACGACCCACAGCGAAAGGGTGTATATGAAACCATCCGACGTAATGCAGAGCGTATTCTCAGCCTCATCAACCAGATGATGGACCTACGTAAGATCGACAAGGGCCAGATGCAAATGAGGATGGCAGAGACCGACCTGATACCTTTCGTAAAGGAGATTTACGAGCTCTTTGATAATCAGGCAAAAAACAAAAGCGTGGCTCTGTCATTCAAACACGACACTGACTCTCTGCCGATATGGATCGACCGCAAGAATTTCGACAAAGTAATAGTAAACATACTCTCTAACGCCTTTAAGTTCACCCCTGCAGGTGGAGAAATAAGAATCATCGTCACTCATGACGACAAGAATGCCACAATAGCCATTAGCGACAGTGGTGAGAAAATACCAGAGGACAAGATTGGCAGAATCTTTGAGCGTTTCTACCAAACGGCTTCTACCGTAAACGACAGAAACACAGGTACAGGAATAGGACTAGACCTGACCCGCTCACTTGTGGAGCTGCATCATGGAATCATCACAGCCCACAACATAGACTCTCATGACGATTCAGGATATCTGGAAAAAGGTCAGGATGGAGTGGTGTTCATCGTCACGCTGCCCTTAGGCAAAGCTCATCTGAAGCCTGAGGAAATGATTACCGACGAAGAACCTGCAGAATTTGCTGAGCTCATCCAAGAAGATACTGAAGATGCAGACCCGACAATGATTAAACTTTCAGCAAACAGTAAGACAACAATCGTCATTGCTGAAGATGATGATGAGATACGCAATTACCTAAACGACGAGCTGAGCAAGGACTATGAGGTTCACCCTTGCACTAATGGTCGTGAAGCTCTGTCTGAGACATTACATAGCAAACCAGACATAGTAATCAGCGACATTATGATGCCAGAAATGGACGGAAACACATTATGCTCGAAGATTAAGACCAATCCTGGCACAAACCACATACCAGTAATACTACTCACAGCCAAGAACCGCGATGAGGACAAGCTCGAAGGATTGGAAACTGGTGCTGACGCTTATATCGTAAAGCCTTTTAATATGGATATCCTGCGTAGGACCATTATAAACCTTATCAACTCACACCGGTTGCTGCAACTGAAATACGGTCGTAATGACGGGCTTGAGGAGCAGGTTGAGGAAGTAAAGATGAAATCACCTGACGAGAAGCTGCTCGAACGAGTGATGACAACGATCAATGCTCACCTCAATGACTCCGACCTGAGTGTGGACATGGTGGCTGAACAAGTTGGAATAAGCCGTGTGCACCTGCACCGCAAGATGAAGGAACTGACGGGACAAACGCCTCATGACTTTATCCGCAACCTGCGATTAAAGCAGGCAGCCAACCTGCTTGCAAATCAGGGAATGAATGTCACAGAGGTTATGTATGCCTGTGGATTCTCCAACTCAGCATCTTTCTCAACCCTGTTCAAGAAATTCTACGGAGTATCACCGCGAGACTACATGAAGGAGCACTATAACAAATAGTCATCTTCCGCGACGGAGGATAAACTCTACCATCTGACGGAACAGTTCATGGTAATCGTCACGGATAAAGTCGATGCCAGGCAGAAGCTCCAGAGCCAGTGATGCATATCGCTCAGCCTCTGACTCTGCATAAGATATGCTGCCATAGTGATCCATAAGATCACGTATATACTGAACTTCCGCCTCAGACTTCTCTTCTCGTGGCTTTGAAAGAGTCGCCTCGATACGCTCTCGCTCTTCAGGTGTACAACTACGCAAGAGATGCAAAAGAATCAACGTGCGCTTCCCTTCAAATATGTCATTATACTTCTGTTTCTTCTGACCTTCAAAATCACCAATAAGGTCAAGTACGTCATCGCGTATCTGGAAACAGAGTCCTACCGGATAGCTGAACTCATAGATGCGTCGCAACTGCTCTTCGCTCGCGCCGGCGAGAATGGCTCCCAAGCGTAAAGGTCCTGCAATTGTATAATATACAGTCTTACCGCTGACAGTAAAGAGGACATCCTCCTCTGTCATGTCGTCCTTGTTCTCTTGAGTCCACTTAATCTCTGCATACTGACCGAATGTCGTACGTTCGATCATTAAAAAAAATTCATGTTGTACACGACGTGCAAGGTCAACATCTAACAGACGGAAATTCTCACTGAGCACACGATGCATACATTCATGGAGAGTGTCGCCTGCGTTTACGGCAATCTCAGAACTCACCAACCGGTGCAGGGCAGGCATGCCCCTACGCTCCAGAGACCCATCTTCCCAGTCATCATGGATAAGTATCCAGTCCTCACTCATCTGCATTGCTGCTGCTGTATGCATCGCCGTATCAGAAGAGCCTGACATAGCTTCAGCCATCAGCAATACAAGCGTTGGGCGAAGGTATTTGCCCCGGCGTGAGGGATAGTCGCAGACAATATCCCAATGTCTGTCAAAGAGAGAGACATACTTCTGCTGCCCCATCATAGTCACAACCTGCCAGTCTTCACTTTTAAATTGCTGCAGACTTGTATCTACCACCTGACTCACCCTATGCTTTTGAAGGTCCAGATATGTTCTAAAATCCATAATTCGTAGTCCAATAATTGATTTCGACTGCAAATTTACCAATAGAAAGCAAAAAACAGCAAAAAGGTTTGCCGAATTAGGTATTTTTAATTAAATTTGCACTCAAAAAGCGAAAATAGTGATGAAACATTTCAAAATAGCCCTGACTATAGCACTCTGCCTTATGGCTATCAGTGCATGGTCGCAGTTGCTCGACAAGGGAGTATCCAAAGAGCTTGCAGAGCAACGGAAGGCAATCATAAGCAATGTGGCATACGATCTCACTTTCAACATCCCTGCAGAACAAAAGGCAAAGGTTACGGGCAAAGCCATTATCAGCTTCGACCTGAAGACAAAAGACGACGTGATACTTGACTTCCAGGGAAAAATCAATGGAAATGTCTACGTCGGTAAGAAGAAAAGGATTGTGACACAGAAAAACGAGCACATCATAGTGCCGAAAAAGAACCTTAAGCCTGGCTACATAACGCTAACCATAGAATTTACAGCCCTCGATGATGCACTGAACCGAAACAGCGATTACATGTACTCGCTCTTCGTGCCAGACCATGCACGTTCGGCATTTCCTTGCTTCGACCAGCCAGACCTTAGGGCAAAATTCGCTACACACCTGAATGTTCCTGAAGGATGGAAGACGATGGTAAGCGACGGGGCAAACGCAATACCTACATACCTTTATTCGTTTGTTGCCGGGAACTTCCAGGAGAAAAGCGCCATCCGTGAAGGTCGCCCTATCAGGGCACTCTATCGGGAGACTGAGCCTGCAAAGGTAAATCAGCTGGAGAAAGTGTTTGACGAAGCAATCCAATCACTGAAATGGATGGAAACATATACAGGCATCAGATGTCCGTTTAAGGAATACGGTCTGGTAATATTGCCCGGATATCAGTTTGGAGGCATGGAGCACCCTGGAGCAATTCAGCTAAGCGACCGTCGTATATTCCTCAGCAACAATCCGACGAAGGAGGAAGAACTGAGCCGCACAGAACTTATTGCCCACGAGACAGCACATCTGTGGTTTGGCGACATGGTATCACTGAAATGGTTTGAGGATGTATGGACTAAAGAGGTATATGCCAATTTCATGGCCTCGAAAATCACACGTCGCCAGTACTCGAAAATCGACCATGCCCTGAACTTCATAAGAACCTACCAGTCACGGGCCATCGCCATTGACCGCACCGAGGGTACACATCCTATCGCCATGGAATTAGGAAATCTGAACCATGCTTCGCTGCTCTATGACAATATCATCTATGACAAAGCCCCAGTGATGATGCGTATGCTTGAAGAGATGATGGGTGAAACAAATCTCCAAAATGGCCTGAGGACATATTTACGAGAGAATTACTTCAAGAATGCCTCTTGGGAAGATTTGATCAACACCCTTGACAAGCAGGTCCCGACGGCCGGAGTAAAGCAGTTCAGTGAGGTATGGGTAAAGCAAAAAGGAATGCCGCATATTCACACTACATACAAGGACGGACAACTAATCGTCACACAAACAGACCCTTACGGGAGAGGGCTCTGCTGGCGCCAGAAGTTCGACATATTCTTAATCTACGATCTTGGTGGTACAAGAACCATCCGAGTAGACATGCAGAAGCCGATAATGACTTTCAAACTGAAGGGCAAGCCAAACTTTATTATTCCCAACTACAATGGCCACGGCTACGGACTTTTCACACTCGACAAGCAATACACCCATCTGCTGCCATTAAGACTTATTACCACACGCAATGACTTAAACCGATATGTACTGCTTAACACAATCCATGACAGCTACTTGATGGGAACGGTAAATCCATCTTACTTCGGAGAGATTTACCGTATGCTGATAAAAGAGAAGAACCAACTGATTATGTCAACTGCTATCGACCATATGTTCAAGATCGCCTTTGACATGTCTCCCGGCCAGCGAAGCACCCTCGAGTTGTGCATGATGGACCTGCTCAAAGAAAACAAGAACAAAGAATTTCGCAAGACTCTTGTTCGCAAGCTCTCCACCCACATGACATCCCCCGACGTCATCAAGCAAATAGAGAATATCTGGCTGAATCATGACGAGCCCATCTTCGATGCACACGACTATATGAACATGGCTTATCGCCTGGCTATAGTATGTCCAGACCGCTGGCAGAAAATTCTCTCTGCAGAACGTGATATGCTGAAGACAGAAGACCTCCGTAATGAGTTCGATTTCGTCAGCAGGGCATGTAACCCCGACAAGAGCAAGCGAGACGACTTGTTCAGGAGTCTGCTTAAGCCTCAGAACCGGAAACAAGAGCCTTGGGCGCTTCATACCTTAGACTTGCTGAACTCTGACGTATTTGAACCGGACAATATCGACTATATATCAGCCAGTCTGAAGTCACTTGAAGACATCCAAAAGACAAGTGATATCTTCATGCCAGGCAACTGGATGAAGACCGTGCTGGCTCATCGCAAAAGCGTGCTGGCAAGGCAAGCTATTGAGAAATTCCTCTCGTCTAACCAGAATTATCCAGGCAACCTCAAGAACAAGATTCTGGAGGCGGCATGGATTTTGAGGAACCAGGTACCATATCCAGAGAAATAAACAATAACAACAAACATATATGATACGTTTCTTTCAAACACCCCAAAAGACAGTGATTGCCACAGAGGTAGATCATCAATTAAGTGAACAAGAAGTTAAGGAATTAAACTGGCTTTATGGTGAAGCTACAATTCTGGATGCTGACAAGCTCGAAGGATACTTCGTTGGTCCACGTCGCGAAATGGTGACCCCTTGGTCTACCAATGCCGTTGAGATTACTCAGAACATGGGTCTCAAAGGCATCAGCCGTATAGAGGAATATTTTCCTGTAGAAAGCAAGGATGCAGAGCATGACGAGATGCTGCAGCGCATGTATGACGGTATCGATCAGGACATATTTACTATTAACATCAAACCAGAACCTATCAAGTATGTAGACAATCTTGAGGAGTACAATGAGCAGGAAGGCCTTGCACTGAGTCCAGAAGAAATCGACTACTTACACGGACTGGAGAAACAGAATGGCCGCCCTCTGACAGACTCTGAGATTTTCGGATTTGCCCAAATCAATTCAGAGCACTGTCGTCATAAGATTTTTGGCGGCACCTTCATCATCGATGGCAAGGAGATGGAAAGCTCACTCTTCGCCATGATCAAGAAAACCACTCAGGAGAATCCGAACAAGATTCTCTCTGCATATAAGGACAACGTCGCTTTTGCACAGGGACCTGTAGTTGAGCAGTTCGCTCCAAAGGATCAGAGTACAAGCGACTATTTCCAAGTGAAGGATATTGAGAGTGTGATATCCCTGAAGGCAGAGACACACAACTTCCCTACAACAGTAGAGCCATTCAACGGAGCCGCTACCGGAACTGGTGGTGAGATTCGCGACCGTATGGGTGGTGGTGTAGGCTCTTGGCCTATTGCCGGAACAGCTGTTTATATGACTGCCTATCCAAGGATTCAGGAAGATAGCGACACTAAGCTCATCACACCTAACGCCAAAAGAGACTGGGAAGACATCTTGCCTGTACGCAAGTGGCTGTATCAGACACCTGAGCAGATCCTTATCAAGGCCTCGAACGGTGCTTCTGACTTCGGAAATAAATTCGGTCAGCCGCTAATTTGCGGTTCCGTGCTCACTTTCGAGCATCAGGAATCCACTGGTACACCAAGCACTAAGTATGCCTACGATAAGGTTATCATGCTTGCTGGCGGTGTAGGCTATGGCACTAAGCGCGACTGTCTGAAGAAGGAGCCTCAAAAGGGTAATAAAATAGTAGTCGTAGGTGGCGACAACTATCGCATCGGACTGGGTGGCGGTTCTGTTTCATCTGTTGATACCGGCCGCTATAGCAACGGTATCGAGCTGAATGCCGTGCAGCGTGCCAACCCTGAGATGCAGAAACGTGCCTACAATCTCGTTCGTGCCTTATGTGAGGAAGACGTAAATCCAGTCGTTTCTATCCACGATCATGGCTCTGCAGGCCACTTGAACTGTCTCTCTGAGCTTGTAGAGGAATGTGGAGGCGAGATTGATATGACAAAACTGCCTATCGGTGACAAGACATTAAGCTCAAAGGAAATAATCGCCAACGAAAGTCAAGAACGCATGGGACTACTTATTGACGAGAAGCACATCGAGCACGTACGCAAGATAGCAGAGCGCGAGCGTGCTCCGCTATATGTTGTAGGTGAGACCACAGGCGATGCTCACTTCTCATTCAAGCAGGGCGATGGCGTGAAGCCATTCGACCTCGATGTGTCTCAGATGTTCGGTCATTCTCCTAAGACCGTCATGCGCGACAACACAGTAGAGCATCACTATGAGAATGTCACTTATAGCAATGATAAGATAGACGAATATCTCAACCGTGTGCTTCAGCTTGAGGCCGTGGCATGTAAAGACTGGCTCACCAATAAGGTTGACCGTTCTGTGACGGGTAAGATTGCACGCCAGCAGTGCCAGGGCGAGATACAGCTGCCTCTGAGCGACTGTGGTGTCGTAGCCCTTGACTATCGTGGAAAGAAAGGTATAGCAACAGCCATCGGTCATGCTCCCCAGGCAGGTCTGGCAGATCCCGCAGCAGGAAGTGTGCTCTCAGTTGCTGAAGCACTGACCAATATCGTATGGGCTCCTCTGGCAGAGGGCATGGACTCGCTGAGCCTTAGTGCCAACTGGATGTGGCCCTGCCGCTCTCAGGAGGGTGAGGACGCCCGCCTGTATGCCGGTGTAAAGGCTTTGTCGGATTTCTGCTGCGACCTGCACATCAACGTGCCAACGGGTAAGGATTCGCTCTCTCTGAGTCAGCAATATCCTAATGGTGAGAAGATTATCTCTCCGGGAACGGTTATAGTATCTGCCGGTGGTGAGGTTTCAGACATCAGGAAGGTGGTTTCACCTGTACTTGTAAACGACAAGAATGCCTCGATCTATCACATCGACTTCTCATTCGACGAGCAGCGCCTTGGCGGTTCTGCATTTGCACAGAGCTTAGGCAAGGTGGGCGACGACGTGCCTACGGTAAAGAATCCAGAGTACTTTGCAGATGCATTCATGGCTGTTCAGGAGATGATAAACCGCGGTTGGATTATGGCTGGTCACGATATCTCTGCCGGTGGACTTATTACAACACTGCTCGAGATGTGTTTCGGGAACACCAATGGCGGTATGCACATCAATCTCCACGACATCTGCAATGACGGAGATATCATCAAGACCCTGTTCGCTGAGAATCCCGGTGTCATTATCGAGGTAAGCGACAAGTACAAGCAGGAGTTCAAGGACTTCATGGAAGACATGGGTGTAGGCTTCGCCAAGATCGGTTACCCTGTCGAGAACACTCGAACCATTGTCGTGAAGGCTGATGATGAAGAAAAGGTCTTTGATATCAATGCTTTACGCGACGTATGGTATAAGACCTCTTACCTGCTTGACCGCAAGCAGAGTTTCAACGGCAAGGCAAAGGAGCGCTACGAGAACTATAAGAAGCAGCCTATAGAGATGAAGTTTAACAAGGACTTTACCGGAACCCTCGCACAGTATGGACTCTCCTGGAGAAAGGATGTTGCGTGTAAGAATACTCCTAAGGCTGCCATCATCCGTGAAAAGGGAACCAATGGTGAACGTGAGATGGCCTACTGCCTATACCTCGCAGGTTTCGATGTAAAGGATGTTATGATGACCGACTTGATTACAGGTCGTGAGACTCTTGAGGATATAAATATGATTGTATTCTGCGGTGGTTTCTCTAACTCCGACGTTCTCGGATCTGCCAAGGGTTGGGCTGGCGCATTCCTCTTCAATCCTAAGGCTAAGGAGGCCCTGGATAAGTTCTATGCCCGCGAGGATACTCTCTCTTTGGGTATCTGTAACGGTTGCCAGCTGATGATAGAGCTTGGGCTCACAGGAGCCAAGGGAGCCAAGATGCTGCACAACGATTCACATAAGTTTGAGAGTGAGTTCATATCACTGAGCATTCCTCAGAACAACAGCGTGATGTTCGGCAGCCTCAGCGGCAACAAGCTCGGACTCTGGGTTGCACACGGAGAAGGAAAGTTCCATTTGCCTGAGGCTGAGAGCGAATACAACGTTATTGCCAAATACAACTATGCCGGTTATCCTGCCAACCCTAACGGTTCCGACTATAACGTGGCAGGTATCTGCTCTGCCGATGGCCGCCATCTCTGCATGATGCCTCATCTGGAGCGTGCCGTATTCCCATGGCAAAACGCATGGTATCCTTCTGACCGTCGTAACGATGAGGTGACACCATGGATTGAAGCCTTCGTCAATGCGCGCAAATGGGTTGAAAATAATCGGCTATGAACATTTACTGGGAATCGTTTAAGACCTTCTTTAAGATTGGCATATTCACCCTTGGCGGTGGATATGCCATGATTCCCCTGATAGAAGAAGAGGTGGTAAACAGGAAGAAATGGGTGTCGAAAGAGGAGATGCTCGACCTGATAGCCATTGCGCAGAGCTGTCCTGGTGTCTTTGCCATAAATATCGCGACTTTTATCGGATATAAGCTGCACAAGACACGGGGAGCTATCGCGACTACCATAGGCACAGCCCTACCCTCCTTCCTAATCATCCTGGCAATTGCCATCTTCTTCAAGCAGTTCGAAGATAACAGGATAGTAGCTTCCATCTTTCGTGGCATCCGTCCTGCCGTAGTGGCCCTGATAGCTGTCCCCACCTTCCGTTTAGGACAGCGTGCCAAGCTCAACAAGTACACGATATGGATTCCTGTCGCCTGTGCCCTGGCCATCTGGGGTCTGGGTGTCTCTCCTATCTACATTATCATCCTTGCTGCTCTCGCAGGATATATATATGGTCGCTGCAGAATATAATGCACAATTCACAATGCACAATTAGATTATGATATTCATATCTCTCTTTATCACATTTTTCAAGATTGGTCTTTTCGGTTTCGGGGGAGGCTATGGCATGCTGTCGCTCATACAGCATGAGACGGTAGAGTCACACCACTGGCTCTCTACCGCAGAATTTACAGACATCGTGGCCATCTCTCAGATGACTCCCGGACCGATCGGCATCAACTCTGCCACATATTGCGGGTACACTGCCATTCACAATGCCGGATTCGGCAATATGATGGCTATTCTTGGCTCTGCGACAGCCACCTTCGCACTGGTGCTGCCATCAATGATACTGATGATACTTATCTCCAAGATGTTCATAAAGTATATGAAGACTCATCTGGTTCAGTCAGTGTTCACAGGTCTGCGTCCGGCTGTGGTAGGCTTGCTCGCTGCAGCAACTCTCCTACTCTGCAACAAGGAAAACTTTTCCACCCCCAATGAGAATCCCTGGCAATTCTTTATCAGTTGTGCGCTGCTCCTGGCTACAGCTTTCGGAACTGGCTACCTGAAAATCAATCCTATCAAAATGATCTTCTTTGCAGGCTTTGCAGGACTACTTCTATTGTAATTTTTGTAAAGAGTACGTCATAAATGTACTTTTTACACCTCTATATTCAGTCCACTCTTTAGCCTGCAGACCGTTTTGTTAACGCACTACTTATCAGATAATTACGGCATCACTCCCTCCAATTTCATCCACTTTTATCACTAATCGCTGAAAATCACATCTTTTTTTTATTTAATTTTGCATCAGAAATATTGAGAGCACTACCAGCTCCAATTCTTTCGTAAATTCTAACTTATAATATTTAAACAATTTAGCTAACAAAGTATGAAAAAAAGCAGGTATCTACTGTTGTTGTTGACAATTATGTTGTCGATGGCTACAAACGCCCAAGGAATTTTGGGAACTGTGACAGACGATCAGGGAGAGCCCGTCATCGGAGCTTCCGTCGTCGAGAAAGGTAATCCTCAGAACGGTACCATCACCGACTATGATGGTAAGTTCACGTTGAAAGTCAACGCAGGTACACCTATTATTATTAGTTATATCGGCTATCTCACTCAGGAGGTGAAGGCTGCTAATGGCATGAAAGTAACGCTGAAGGAAGATGAACAGACACTTCAGGACGTGGTCGTTATCGGTTATGGTGTCCAGAAGAAGAGCGTCGTGACGGCTTCCATAGCCAAGGTGAGTGCCGATGATCTTGAAGGTACAGCTCCTGTACGTATGGACAATGCACTGAAGGGACTTGCCGCTGGTGTGAATGTCACATCATCATCAGGTCAGCCAGGTGCTGCTTCCCGCATACGTGTTCGTGGTATCGGTACTATCAACAACTCCGATCCTCTTTATATTGTAGACGGAATGCCTATCGAGGGAGGGCTTGACTACATCAACCCTAGCGATATCGAGTCTATCGAGGTATTGAAAGATGCTGCCTCTGGTGCCATCTATGGTGCCCGTGCTGCCAATGGTGTAATACTTGTCACAACAAAGAAAGGAAAGCTTGGCAAGGTTACCGTCAACTACAATTTCTCACAGGGCTGGCAGAGTGCCTGGAGGCATCGCGACGTGCTGAATGCCACACAGTATGCCATCATGCGTAACGAGGCTCTCGTAAACGCAGGACAGGCTCCACTGTATAGCGATCCATATCAGTACGGCGAAGGTACCGACTGGCAGGATGTGCTGTTCAATGACAATGCTCCCGTTCAGAATCATGAGTTGACCGTCAGCGGCGCAAGCGAGAAGATCAACTACTTCCTTTCTGCAGGCTACTATACTCAGGAAGGTATCGTAGGTGGTAACTTCGATCGTTCCAACTATACACGTATGACCCTGCGTGGCAACTTCAACTTCAACATCTTTGACGACTCAAAGAGCCGCAACTGGCTCAACAAGCTGGACTTGGACGTGAACCTGTCATACGCTCGCGTAAAGAGTATTGGTGTAGGTGTAAACGACCAGTATGGCGGACTCGTAACAACAGCCGTTGCACTCTCTCCTATTCTGAAGCCTTATCTAGAGACTGAGGCAGAGCAGAAAGCACAGGATGACTACTATTATAAGATGTATCCTGACTTCTACAGCCCAATGTTCTATAATGGCAAGCAGCTTGCCCTGCCTGGTGTCGACTACAACGAGTTTGGTAATCCTATTGCCGACCTTCTCGCACCTGCCCTTCCTGGCTGGAGCCACAAGTTCGTAACAAATTTCGCCGCTACCCTGCAGCTCTGGGACGGTCTGAAGTTCCGCAGCAGCTACAGTGCTGACCTCTCTTTCTGGGGCAGCAACTGGTACTCGAAGGTGGCCTACTACAAGCCAACAAACATTGTGCAGCGCTCTCAGGCAGGATCTGAAGCCGATCGCGGCCTGGTATGGCAGGTAGAGAACGTGCTCATGTACGACAAGACCTTCGGAGTCCACACCATCAATGTAGTGCTTGGTCAGTCAGCATTCGAGAACTCAGGTTTCAACGTAGGCGCATCACGCTATAATATCAATGACTACAGCAAGCCTTGGGTGAACGCATCACTCGGTCTGGCTGCCGATGGCGACCGCGACGGTTGGGCTGGTCCTACCACAAAGCACACTATGTCTTCATTGTTTGGGCGTCTCTCTTACAACTATGACGAGCGTTACATGCTGCAGGCAACAGTACGCCGGGATGGTTCAAGCCGATTCGGAACAAACAACAAATACGGTACTTTCCCATCAGTATCTCTCGGATGGAATGTCATGAACGAGAAGTTCCTTAAGAGTACCAATGACTGGCTGAACAACCTGAAGGTGCGCTTCAGTTGGGGTAAGAACGGTAACGATAATATCGGTGACTTCCGCTACACCGTACTGACACAGGGCGGTAACAACTACGGATTCGGACGTGGCGGATCAGAGCAGGAGGTAGTAAGTACCAAGGCTGCCGGTCTGGGCAATCCTGATATCAAGTGGGAGGAGTCTGAGCAGTTTGACTTCGGTATTGACTTCGGTTTCCTGAACAACAAGCTGACATTCACTGTCGACTGGTTCAAGAAGAAGACCAATGGTATGCTTATGACAATGGCTATTCCGAGCTATGTAGGCGAGTCGAAGCCTATCGGTAATGTGGGCGACATGGAGAACAGCGGTCTGGAGTTCGAGGCTTCATACAAGTTCAATATCGCTGATGCAAGATTCCAGATCAAGGGAAATGCCTCTTACCTGAAGAACAAGCTCATCAAGCTGGGTAACGATACCGGCACGGCAACCTACGACTGGGTACAGGGTGGTGTCGGCAACATCTCCCGCGCTGAGAACGGTGAGCCCTGGCCTTTCTTCTGGGGCTACAAGACACTGGGTATCTTCCAGAACATGGACGAAGTAAACAGTTATACGAATGCCGATGGCGGCCTGATTCAGCCGAATGCACGTCCCGGTTTTGTTCGCTATGCTGATATCAACGGTGATGGCAAGATTAGCGATGATGATAAGACCAATATCGGTAACGGTACTCCTGACTGGACATTCGGCTTCACTGTCAATGCTGCCTGGAAAGGCTTCGACTTCATGATGTTCTGGCAGGGAACAGCCGGCAACGAAGTATTCGACGCTACCCGACGTGTAGATATTGCATCAAGCAACCTTGCTTCCTGGTACTTCGGGCGCTGGACTGGTGAAGGTACAAGCGACAAGTATCCTATCTGGTTAAACAACGATACAGAAAACTGGAAGTCGTCCGACCTCTATGTTCACGATGGAAGCTATTTCCGCCTCAAGAACATCGAGCTGGGCTATACTATCCCCGAATTTATCACAAGGAAAGCCTTCATCAGCCGTCTGCGCCTATATGTGGCTGCTGAGAATCTGCTGACATTTACCAAGTACTGGGGATTCGATCCTGAAATATCTTCCGGCGGTACATCTCTCGGCATCGACTATGGTGTATATCCACAGCCTCGCACATTCAGAGTAGGTCTGAACCTTACCTTTTAATGATTAGGAATAAGAAAATTAGATATTAGAAATTATGATTACCAAGATAAATAATAATAATTTGATGAAGAAGGCTGTAGCAGGAGCATCCTCCTTGCTCCTTGCTCCTTTCTCCTTCCTCGTAATGCTCACCTTCCTCGTATCATCGTGCAGCAAGGACTTCCTGGAGGTGACCAGCCCAAGTGATTTCCCTATTGAGGACTACTATTCCAAGAAGGTCAAGATAGAAGAGGCCCTGGTATCTGCCTATGCCCCACTCCACTGGTTTGACTACGGCACTACCAGCAACTACAATGCCCTCAATCTGTCGTCAGACATTATGAGTGACGACATGTACCCCAATGGCGGTAACGATGCAGACTGCCCATATCTGCAGCTGGCATTCAACTTCTCTGTGACACCGCTTACAGACATTACCGGCATCTGGCTCGACAGCTATTCTGGCGTAAAGCGTGCCAACGATGTCATCAAGTATGTAGACTGGGCTACCGACATGACAGATGCCGAGAAGAGCAATGTCACCACCCAGGCTCGTCTGCTGCGTGCTTACTACTACAATCTTCTGTGGAAGTACTATGGCAACATTCCTTTCTTCTTTGAGAATCTTGAGGCACCATACACAGCGCCGCAGCTCTCTGCCGATGAGGTATATGCAAAAGTTATTGAAGACCTTGAAGACATCATCGCCAATGGCAACCTGAAAGACGAATGGGACGATGTCAATGTAGGTCGCGTGACAAGACCTATGGCCTATATGCTCTACACCGAAATGGTAATGTATCAGAACGACCAGAGCCGCTATGCCAAGGCACTGGGCTTCATGCAGAACATCATCAGTAGCGGCAAGTTCGGTCTGCTCGACAACTTTGCCGACGTATGGACAGAGGCTGGAGAGTGGAGCAAAGAGTCAATCTTCGAGATCAATTACTATTCTGTAAACGGAGGTCGCGCCTGGGACAATGGTCTCGGTGCTGGCGGATCAGTAAATATCCGTCTGTGCGGTCCTCGCGGATTCATTGCCAAGAAAGGCGACCCGTACGAGGGTGTCGTTGAGGCTGGATGGGGATTCGGATATATTCCTCCAAAGTCTATCCGCAGTTTTGAGGACGGTGATGCCCGTAAGGACGTGACAGGTTTCGACATCTGGGAACATGGCGATGCAGAGGCAATGCAGGATGCAGGCTGGATGTTCCGTGAGAGAACTCCGGGCAGCTATTACAGCAACGGCAAGTACCTGCCTTGGGCTGGCGGCAATGCTGGTTGCACAGGAAGCGGCGACATGAACTTCAACAACAATTTCCGCGTGTATCGTTATTCCGAGACTCTGCTCAATGCAGCAGAACTCCTTCTGAAGACAGGCGGCAGTGCCTCTCAGGCAGCAGATTACGTAAATCAGGTTCGTAACCGTGCCGGTCTGGCCTCTCTCAACAGTGTCGACCAGGATGACATCCTCAATGAGCGCCGACATGAGTTCATGGGCGAAGGCAAGCGTTACTGGGACCTCGTGCGCACAGGCAATGCTGCCACAGTCCTCAAGGCATCAAACGACGACCTCGGCTTCCGCACCAAAGACTGGGACTCACACTGCAAGTATCTGCCCATCCCACAGGACAACATCGAGGGTGATCCTAACCTCAAGCAGAATCCTGGATATTAATACATCAAATCTGACATTAAAAAGACTATAGAATATGAAGAATATAATTAAATATATGGCTGGCGCCCTCTTCGCAGGTCTGACGATGACAGCCTGCTCTCCTGAGAAATTCGACGGTCCGGATCAGGCAGGGGTGCCTACATCCAATGGTGCTGACTTCGACATATCGGTCGACCAGTCCATCAATCAGGTCACAGTAAGCTACAATCAGAAGGGATCATACCCCATCTGGTCGTTCGACGGTGGCAAGACCTATTCCACACAGCCTACCGTATCAAAGATCTTCGCTCTCAGAGGCGACTACCAGGTATCCATGAAGATAGGCAACCGCAATGGTATCAGTCAGGGCGAGGTGACAAAGACATTCACCATGAACCAGACGCAGGTTGACTTCGACTCATACAAGAGCAAGTTCGTAGGTAAAGAGTGGCGCATCAAATACGACGAGGCAGGTCACATGGGCTGCGGCCCTTCCGGCACCGACGGCCTCGGATGGTGGAGTGCCGCACCTGGCGACAAGGCTGACTGGGGTGTCTACGACGACCGCATCACCTTCAGCAACGACGGAGCATATACCTACAATCCCGGTGCCGGAGGAACAGTCTACGTCAACTGGGGATGCTCTATCTATCCTGAGTACAACATCAACAAGGCAAGTGAGACAGACTTCACTGCCCCAGTTGATCCTCAGACATCGTCTTACACCCTCGATGCCGACGCCGACGGAAACGTTGTCATCAAGCTGGCTGCGAAGACACTCTTCCCATATATTGCCAACGACGAGCAGTTTAATGGCGGAGAATACCGCATCGAGAGCCTGAGCAACAAGAAGATGTCGCTTATCATCGACAATGGCAATATCGCCTGGCACTTCATCCTCACAAGCGAGGAAGACAAGCCTGCCACACCTTCTATCAACTGGGTTGCCGTCGACTCTCCCGACAACCTCGGTGCCGGTTTCAACACGGTAGGCACCATGGAGTTCTGGTGGGCTGATGCAGGCTGGGGACAGATTGGCAATCCTGAATTCTCTTATGCCGATGGTGTCTACACCATCACCGCTACAGAGAACGGCGGTGCCGAGTGGCAGGCTCAGAACTCTATCCACCACGCACAGACTAACATCGTCAAGGACGAGTACTATAACATCCGCTTCAAGATCAATGCCAGTGCCGAAGTAGGTCGCTTCACATTCAAGATATGCGACGAGGGTAATGACGACAACACCCTGATCTACAAGAACGACCTTGAACTGGCAGCCGGTGACAACGTCATTGAGCTAAAGGACATCAAGAGCGGCGGAAGCTTCACTGAGGCAAAACTCTTCATCGACCTCGGAGGAATCACTCCCGGCACCACCCTCAAGCTGAGCGACATCATCGTACAGAAAGGCGAGGAGCCTACCATCGACGAGAGCGATCCTAAACTGATCGACTGGGCTGGCACCAATTCCGACGCAAATCTCGGTGCTGCCTTCAACACTGCCGGTGTGATGAACTTCTGGTGGGCTGATGCAGGCTGGGGACAGATTGGCAATCCCGAATTCTCCTATGCCGACGGTGTCTACACCATCGTAGCAACAGAGAACGGTGGTGCCGAGTGGCAGGCTCAGTGCTCTATCCAGAATGTAGCCGTCAACATCGAGGAAGGCCAGACTTACGATCTCAGCGTGAAGATTACTACAAGTGCCGAACTGGAGCGCTTCACTGTCAAGCTCTGTGCTCAGGACGACGATGACAACACCCTGCTCTACAACGGAAAAGTATCAGCTGACAAGGGCGAGAACCTCGTACAGTTTGCCAATATCAAGAAGGAGAAGGGCTCATTCTCTACAGGCAAGTTCTTCGTCGACCTCGGAGGTGTTCCCGTAGGCACGGAGGTCAAGATCAGCGACATCATTGTACAGAAGCACAAACTGAAGTAGATATAACCCTTTCAAGGGACCTTACTGGACTATCGCAGCCCGGTAAGGTCCTTTCAATTAGAAACAGCAATGAGACAAAAAATGACTTTTCTATCAATCCTTTGGTCGCTGTTTGTACTGACAGCATGCGGCGGTAGCGACGACGACGGAGGCGGCTCTAATGCACCGTCCGCCATCACTATCACCGTCTCGCCCGAGACCGTCAACAGTCCTGCCACGGGAGGCAGCTACACCATCAGCGTCAGCACAACTGGCGTGGAATGGGGCGCCTATCCCGACTCCGAATGGATCAAGACCAGCGTCACAGGCTCGAACACATCGAAGGGAAGCGTGTCGGTGACTATCAGTGCAAATACCGGTACCACACAGCGCACCGGTACCATTATGATACAGTCGGGCACAGGACGCAAGGCAATAAGCGTCGTCCAGGACGCTCCGCTTCAGGTGTCGAAGACTCAAGTCCACACCTCCTCAAAGGGCGAGACGATAGACGTCGAGGTGACCAGCTCTTCCGACTGGACAGCCACAGCCAGCGACTCCTGGATAACAACGGTGAAGAACGGCTCCACCCTGTCGATCACCACATCAGCCAACGATGCCCAGGCCGAGCGCACTGGCAAGGTGATGGTAACGACATCCGTCGAGAGCAAGGAGATCACCGTGAGCCAGGCCTCTGCCGAAGACCGTGATATTGTAGCCCCGGAGGGCTACCGCCTCGTATGGCACGATGAGTTCAACGAGGGAACGACCCTCAACAGCGACTGGACTCACGAGGTACAGAACTCCGGTTGGGTGAACCACGAGCTTCAGAACTACCGCAACGGTACTGCCGACGGCAAGCGCGTAACAGAGCTTATCGACGGACGACTGCATATCAACTGCTTCAAGGGCAGCGACGGCAAGATATACTCCGGCCGCGTCTATGCCAAGCAAAAGCAAGGATGGACCTACGGATATATCGAGGCTTCTATCAAGTTGCCGAAGGGTAAGGGAACGTGGCCCGCTTTCTGGATGATGCCTGTCAACTTCCGGTCTTGGCCTGCTGACGGTGAGATAGACATTATGGAGGAGGTGGGCTACCATCCAGACTACGTATCGTCGAGCCTGCATGCCAATGCACATGTGCATTCCAACAACACTCAGGTGACCCACGAGATGTACTGCAAGGGTGCCGAAGGCGAGTTCCATAAGTATGCCATCGAGTGGACCCATGAGAACATTACCACCTATGTCGACGATAAGGTACAGCTGAGCTACAACAATCGCGGGCTGGGACGCGACGACTGGCCATACGACGATCCGTTCTACGTCATCCTCAACCTCGCATGGGGCGGTGACTGGGGCGGAGCACAGGGAGTAGACGAGTCGAAGCTTCCCGTGACGATGGAAATCGACTACGTACGTGTGTTCCAGAAATAGATACGATATGAGACACCTGTTATTCTCTCTTCTTGTTAGTATTGCTGCTGCCGGCACACTGTCGGCACAGCAGTACCGGCAGCTGACCGACGTGCCCACCATCTATATCGAGACCGAAGGCGGGAAGAATATCGTCAGCAAGGAAGACTATATCAACTGCACACTGATCTATGTAGACGGAGAGCAGACCACCCGCTACGAGAACACCCAGATACGAGGCAGGGGCAACTCCTCGTGGTGGAGCTCTGAGAAGAAGCCCTACAGGATAAAGTTCGAAAAGAAGCAGGAGCTGCTCGGCAGCGGCTTTGCAAAAGCCAAGAGCTGGACACTGCTCGCCAATCATGGCGACAAGACCATGATACGCAATGCCCTCACCTACGACCTCGGACGATTCCTGGGCATGAAGTTCTGCCCCGCTGCAAAGTTCACCGACCTATACCTTAACGGCGAATACCGGGGCACATTCCAGATAAGCGACCAGGTGCAGGTACACAAGAAGCGCGTGGACATAAGCGAGGAAGACGGCTGGTTTCTCGAGGTAGTCAACGAGAACTCCAAGGAGGAGCCACTCATCACCTCCACCCGCTACGGTATCATGTACAACATCAAGAATCCCGAAGACGAATACCTTACCGTCAACAAGCGTATCGCCATCGGGCAATGGATACAGCGCTTCGAGGAGGCAGTGGCGTCAGACGACTTCAAGGACCCGCAGAAGGGCTATCGCGCCTTCGTCGACGAGGAAGACCTCATCAACTGGTATGTGGGCGCAGAGATCACGGGCAATATCGATGCCCTCTACAGCATCTACATGTATAAGGATGCCAACGAGGAGAAGATGCACTTCGGACCACTCTGGGACCTCGACCTGGGATATGACAATAGCTCTGAGAAGAGTCTGATGCGACAGATGGAGGCCTATCTCGGACTCTGGAACCGGCCGTTCGAGAAAGTGTTACAACGCATGTGGCAGGACCCCTGGTTCGCCAATGCATGCTGCCAGCGCCTCAACCAGCTTATCGACAACGGCCTGCAGCAGTATCTCATCAGCCATATCGACAGCCTGCGGACAGTAGTATGGCAGACCAAGACCGAGAACTACAAAAGATGGCCTATCGACCAAGTGGTATATTCATGGGCTAAGAAAGCCTACTACAAAGACTATGACCTATACATCCGCGACCTGAAAGACTTCGTCAACATACATATCCCCTACCTGCAGCAGGCCTTTGCACAGCGCTATGCCACAGGCATCGCAGAGGCAACGGCCGACACAAAGGAAGACGGGATGTGGTACGACATCAACGGACAAGGCACCAACAAACCGACTAAAAAAGGGATATATATCCATAACCAACAAAAAATCATAGCGAAATGAAGAAACTAACAATAATCACCTTAACTGTCATCCTGCTGGCATCCTGCACGCAAAAGGGTGCACAGGTGCCATCGGCAGGCTTTGTAACCATCCAGGGTCACGACCTCATCCAGCCCAATGGTGAGAAACTGTTCATCCAGGGCACTAACCTGGGCAACTGGCTCAACCCCGAGGGATATATGTTTGGCTTCAGCCGCACCAACTCAGCGTGGATGATCGACCTGCTCTTCAAGGAGGCCGTAGGGCCCGATGCCACTGCCGAGTTCTGGAGGCTGTTCAAGGACAACTACGTCACCCGCAAGGATATCGACTTCATCGCCCGTCAGGGAGCCAACACCATCCGGCTGCCCTTCAACTACAAGCTCTTCACCGACGAAGACTATATGGGTCAGACAGGCCCCAAAGACGGCTTCGAGCGCATCGACTCCGTAGTGAGCTGGTGCAAGGCCAACAACCTCTATCTCATCCTCGACATGCACGACTGTCCGGGCGGACAGACAGGCGACAATATCGACGACGGCTACGGCTACCCCTGGCTCTTCGAGAACGAGCAGAGCCAGCAGCTCTTCTGCAGCATCTGGCGGGAGATAGCCGAGCGCTACCGGCAGGAGACCACCATCCTGGGCTACGAGCTGATGAACGAGCCTATCGCCCACTACTTCGCCAACCGTGACTCGCTCTACCAGCTGCTGCAGCCGCTGTACAAGCGTGCCGTAAAGGCCATCCGCGAAGTAGACTCCAATCACATCATCCTGCTCGGTGGAGCCCACTGGAACAGTTTCTTCTGGATGCTCGACGATGCCAGCTACGACGACAAGCTGATGTACACCTGTCACCGCTACGGCGGACCAGCCACCAAGGAGGCCATCGCCCACTACATCAACTTCCGCGACTCCATCGGCCGCCCGATGTTCATGGGCGAGTTCGGCCACAACACCTTGGAGTGGCAGAGCGACTTCGTGAAGGTGCTCAAGGAAGCGAACATCGGATACACCTTCTGGCCATTCAAGAAAGTAGACAACTCCTGCATGATGGCTATCCAGCGCCCTGAGGGCTGGGACAGCATCGTGGTGAAATACTCGGAGACCTCACGCAACACTTATCAGGAGTGGCGCGAGGCACGTCCCGACCAGGCAGCGTTCCGAAGTCTGCTCAGGCAGTTTGCCGACAACTGCCGCTTCGACAAATGCCAGCCACAGGCAGACTATATCGAGTCGATGGCGCTGAAGTGACCGCTCTGCTCAGTCAGCACGAGATAGGTACATCCTCATTTTCCTATTCGTTATTGAGCGACAGCATGCCATTGGTGTCTCTTACGTCGCCCTGCCGTAGCATTATGTCGAGAGCCGCATAGACGGTCTCTGCTATCTTTGCGCCTGCACTGGAGAATCCGAGCTTACGTGCTGCTATCGTAGGTATCTTCTCCTTTGGGAGCGAGAATTCCTCGAAGATCACCTCGCGCACGGCATTGACAACCTCGCAGAGAGGTATCTCAGAGATGTTCCTGGGCGACGGGGCGCGATAGCTGCGATAGTCCTTGGAACTTGCCTCGTCGAGCCAAAGGGTGCTTACTCCGCCCAGCGAGAGTGGGTCGCGATAGTATTTCTTTGCTGCCAGCAATACCGCACGCTGTATGTTTGTACCTGCATGAGCGTAGCCAAGCATGCGGGCCACTCGCTTGCACAGATAGTTCTCGGTGATGGGCTGCTCGGTGGATATAATCTGACTGACTACCCTTTTATATACCTTATCCGGTTCTGACGACGCCGTGTCTTTTGGCTCCGTCGGGACCTCTGTCTCGATATATGGCATCTGCCCCTGGTTCTTCAGAGGCTCCTGAAGGATGGCTGTAGGATTGATGGCTTCTGCACTGAAGGTTTCCTGAAGAGGGGCTTCACCGGTAGCCTCCTCCTCGTTTGCCTCGCCTCGCTCGCAGGCCTTCAGCTCTTCGAGTATCTGACTGATGCAGCGCTCGCGGTTCTCGTACCAGTCGACGGAATATACTCGCATGACGTGCCAGCCGAGCATCTTCATCACCGTGGGCTGCACTATCTCGCGGTCGCGGGTGGTCTTGGTCTCATAATAGCTCTTGCCGTCGCAGAGGATTCCGAGGAGGTACTTGTCTGGTGAACCGGGACTGGAAACGGCAATGTCAACCTTGAAGTTCGACCTGCCTACCGACGGATGGGCGATATATCCTCCCTCTGACAGCATCTCGCAGATCTGCTGGATGACGGTGCTCTTCTCCGCCTCGTGCAGAGTGACGTCTACCATCGGCAGGTGGCCTGTCTCGGCAAACTCGAGGAATCCCTTCAGCCCTTCGATGCCTTTGGCCTGTGAGCGCTTAAGGTCGATCTGGCTTGACTTCAGGGTGGAGTAGACTATCATCTCGTAGCGTGCACGGGTGACGGCCACGTTCAGGCGGCGCTCGCCTCCGGCATTGTTCAACGGACCGAAGTTCATCGATACCTTACCGTTCTTGTCGGCTCCATAGCCTACGGAGAACAGGATGACATCGCGCTCGTCGCCCTGGACATTCTCAAGATTCTTCACGAAGATGGGCTCACGGGAGTTGTAGGCTATCTCCTTAAGCTCAGGATGACGGTCGAGCTCTTCGGTGAGGTCGTCTTCTATCCTGTCGCCCTGCACCTTGCTGAACGAGACGACTCCGATGCTGTACTTCTGCAGTTCGGGGTCTGACAGACGGCGGATAATCTCACAGACAATGGCTTTCGACTCTTCCGGATTGGTGCGCGAACGGCCTTTGTCGTAGACTCCCTTGACGGGCACAAGCCTGACTTTCGCCAGCTGGTCATCGACAGAGGGGAAGGTCAGCAGGCGGTTGTCATAATATTGTGAGTTGCTGAAGGCAATGAGACTCTCGTGCTTGCTGCGGTAGTGCCAGCTGAGGTAGTACTCACGCAGCGAGAGGGTCTTACAGTCGTCGAGGATGCTCTCCATATCGTCGATGTCAGCCTCTTCCTCATCCACTTGTGTCGTTGAGAAGAAGCTTGTGGGAGGCATCTGCTTGCTGTCGCCCACTACTATCAGGGCTTTGCCCCGGGCTATCGCTCCTACGGCTTCGCTTGTAGGCATCTGCGATGCCTCGTCGAAGATCACGAGGTCGAACTTCTCTGCCTTCAGGTCGATGTACTGTGCCACGCTGATGGGGCTCATCAGCATGCAGGGGCACAGGCGTGGCAGCAGGGTCGGGATGCTGTCGATGATAGTGCGGATGGAGGTGCCCCGTCCGCCGTTGGCGATGTTGCGCTTCAGGATACCTATCTCCGAGCCGTCGGCAGTGGATGCCGATACTGAAGGCACGCGTGAGGCAAGCTTGCTGTAGAGCTCTTCCTTGCTGAGCTCCTGGAATCGCAGTGTGTCGCGCTTGTACTGCTCTATACGCTGGCGGAACACCTGTCCGTTGAATGTGCGCAACTGCTCATCGGCATCTACGGCTATGGATATCAGGTAGCGGTATGCTGCCTTGACGAAGGCTGCTACAGCGTCGTGGGGCTCGCTGCCTTTCTCTATCATGTCGGCCACGGCGGCGAGGTGCATCTGGCAGAGCTCATGCTTCTTGTCGGTCCAGAGATACCAGTCTTTCATCTGCGGGAAGCCTGCTATCCACTTGTCGAGCGAGGCACTGATCTCTGCTGTCGAGTTGGTCTTCCTCGTCTTTGTGGCAAGTTGCGTTGTCAGCTCGGCAGCCTTGTAGTACAGGCTGAGGAGTGCACGCGAGTCGTGGAGCAGCGGACTGGGGTCATGCAGCCTGTCGATACCCTTAATGCCATTCTGGCGTGCAAAGGCGGCCTGCTGCTCATCCTGCTCCTTGATGTCCTTGAGCTTCTGCTGGTAGTCGGTCACCTGCGAGAAGATGTCTTCCAGGCTCGACTCGTATATCAGCCCATAGCGCTGCAGTGACTTGATGAATCTCTTCTTCGCGAAATATCTGGGCATGAACCACTTCCCGCATATCTCCTCCCACTCGCGACTGCATGCCCCGACGTCCATTCTTATGATGTCCTCGCTATATGCCGATGTCAGCGCGTCGCGTATCTCCTGACTTTGCTTCTGTATAGTCAGAAGGGAGGAGTACATCTCCAGCCATTGGATGTCGCTGTCTGACTTTAGGTGGAGAGAGTACTGCTCGTTGAGCTTGTCGAGTGTCTGGGTGTAGTCAGTCAGTACTTGCCTGAGCTGCTGCAGTATGTCCTTTATGCCGTCGATAGTCTCCAGACGGTTGTCGACAGGCTCCAGCCCGAAGAGTGGATGGCTGCCGGGAGTACCTACGATGCCGAGGATGGTGGCGATCTGGTCTACCTGGTTCCAGCATCTCCTGATGAAGTCGGCTGTCAGCTCTTCTCCTGGCGGCAGGCTGCCCGGCATCTCGTCTTGCGGAATGGCCAGATATCCGGAGATGCACTCATAGAGGCTCAGTCCGCTGCTGCCTTTCTGATGCAGGGCATCCATATAGCTGATCAGGCTCTTGCGCTCGGCAAACAGCTCTTCTGCCAAGGCAGCGTACTCTTCCGGCTCCTTGATCTTCGTGACGTTCAGCACACTGTCCATCTGTTCGAGGAAGTGCTTCTTGGTGGCCTTGTTGGAGTGCAGCTCCAGGCAGAAGGGTGCCAGTCCTATCTTCTCCAGTCGCGACTGCACCACAGAGAGGGCTGCCATCTTCTCTGCCACAAAGAGCACCCGGCGCCCCTGATAGAGGGCATTGGCTATCATGTTGGTGATGGTCTGCGACTTGCCTGTACCTGGAGGACCGTGCAGTATGAATGTCCTGCCCCTACCCGACTCTACGATGGCCTCCATCTGCGAGGAGTCAACATCGAGGGGGATGGAGAAGTCCACTGGTGAGCAGGTCTTGTCGATGATGCGTGCATCGACGGCCTCCTCCGCAGGCTCCTGCTTGTCGCGGTTCTCTATCAGCGAGGCCACCACGGTGTTTTCTGCCAGCAAGCCGGCATTATAGTGGATGTCGTTCCACATCACGAACTTATTGAATGAGAACAGTCCGAGCATGGCTTCCTCCAGCACGTTCCATCTCTTCTGCTCCATGACGGCACGGCGGAAGTAGGTGAATATCTTCTTTACGTCCACCCCACTCTCGTCCTTGGGCAGCTCCTTCAGTGCGTCGAGGCTGATGCCGAAGTTCTGCTTCAGCAGTTCGATGAGCGTGATGTTCAATATGATGTCCTCGTCTCTCTTACGTATCACATATTTGTTGCCGCTACGCCTGATGATGTCTACCGGCAGCAACAGGATAGGAGCATATCGGGGCTGTTCGCTCTTGGAGGTCTCAAACCATCTGAGCATGCCCAGGGCGAGGAACAGGCTGTTGGCACCGTTTTCTTCCAGCGACGTGCGAGCGGTTCTGTAGACGTATGTGAGAGCATCCTTCAGCTCAGTCTCGGTGAGGTAGGATACGATCTTGTTGCTGCTGATCATCTCTGAGACGAGATCCTGATATTCTCCTGCCTGCTGCAGCGAGTCGTACATACCCTCGCTGTTGGGCTCTATCTTCTTGCCGGGGGAAGGTACGATCATAAAGTCCTCGCTTTTCTGCAGATGGTCTTCCAGCTGACCTGGCTCAAACGAGATGAAAGGCACCGTCTTTTTGCCGAGCCTCGTGTTGAGAAGGTTGTTGCGCAGTGAGAAGTCGAGCAGCTTACGCTCCCATATCGTCTGCCTGGTGGCGGGCTTTCCGACATCTTCCAGCCGGAGGTCATAGTGGCTCAGCTCGTTCACTGAGCCCGTAGCATTATGATGCTCCACACCGTCGTTGTCGAAAGTCCAGGCTCCGTCCTTCTTTATGCGCTGGGGCAAAGGGCGGATATTGTTGAGCCGACAATGGTGGATGTCGACAAAGTAGTTGAAGTTCTTCTCGTCCTTCAGTCTTGTGATGGCACTCTTCACAGCGTCTTCGAAGTCCACGCTTTCCGACGCGGTGATGGCTGTCGTCTCCAGCAGTACAATATTGTTGTTGCCGTCGGCAGTCTCTTTCAGCAGTCGGCTCACGTCGTCGCATACCGTCTGTGGGCGTATGGTGGGTGTCAGCCAGGCTCCTGCCATCATGTGGCCCTTCATCATGATCAGTATGGGGAAGATGCCGCAGGCCTCGATGCAGGAGGCAACGAGCAGGCTGGTGTCGACACAGGTACCCAGTTTCTCTGTCAGCACCTTGTCGGCCATCCGTATGCGCTGCCCGCCGTTCTCAAAGCTGGCAGGCGGGGCCGAATATACGATGCCCTCTGAGCGCAGGGCTTCGTAGATGGCTGCCACCTGAGCACGCACCCGGTTGCGGTCTTGCGTCTGATATTCGTCGAGCTGCGACGAGCCTGTCCATTTCTCGAGCAGCTGTGCAGCGGCTACCTTTACTTTTGAGATAAGGGGATTGTTGGGCACTACAAACGAGGCGATCTGTTCTGGCATCACTTCGCCCCCCGCCCACTCGTCATACGCCAGCAGTGTGATGGGGAGCTGCTTCTGCAGTAGTTGTCCGTCGCGGTCGCTTATGGTGATTGTGAACGTGGTATTTACCCGTTCAGTCAGCTCCGCCAGCTTTTTTATGTCGGGCACAATCTTGAGATGACTGATCTGTACCGACTGCCCTTCGCGCAGGAAGTCAAGCCGCTGTTCGTGCTCTTCGATGAGCTGTCCCTTGACGCTGATGCTTATCTGGTGCAGGTCGCTTCGGCTCACATTCTCCAGTACGCACTTCGAGCAGGTTTCTATGCCGTTGTTAAGCATAGCGAAGTTCAGCACAGGCAGGTATTCGATGCGTAGAATAGCTTTTTCAGTCTTTATGAGTTCTTGTCCGTTCATATTCTTTTTGGATCTGCAGTCTGCCTGTTTCGCAGAACGGCTGCTAGAATGCTATACCAGCACCTATTGAGAATCGGCTATTGCCCACGAAGTCCTTGAGATCCTTCTGGATACTCCAGCGATACTGATATGTGGCACGGATGGCGAAGTAGCTGTACTTTATTGTAAGTCCGATGACGGGCGAGATGGCTGCGGCAAAATTTGCCTTGGTCCAGGCGTCTTTATAGCTCTCAGGGGGCTCCTGGAGAGATTTTGCGGTCTTCACGACGTCCTCACCACCCATCTTTGACATGTCGAGCTGCGGATAGTCTTCTGCGCCATATCCAGTCTTGGGGTACTTTTTGTCCTTATATGTTCCGTAGTACATCTTTCCCGTGAAACCAGGTCCGAAATGAATCCATACAGGATTGGCTATCTTTACAGTCCAACCGAAGGAGATATTCAGTTCCGGGAATTTCTCGTCACCGTACTTACAGTCGCTGCGAGCTGCGTCGAATACGGTGTTGTTGAAGTCAATCTGGAAGAATCCGCCAACTTTATGCATGTTGTATTTGCCATAAGATAGTCCAATAGGTACATCTTTACGATATTCGTATGTGAATACTCGTGAGTGGTCCCTCTTTGCCCTTGCCAATGAGTTGATGGTGTTAAGGCGTTCTACTGCCAGCGTCATGTTGCGGCACTCCTTGGCTATAACTCTCTCGTATAGTTCCTTGGCCTTGTCATACTCCTTTTCCGTGTAATAGTATTCTGCCTTTGAGAATGTAGTGGCGCACTCCTCGGAGAAGTTCTGCACACAGATGGTATTTCGGTTTGAGGCGTACGAGTCGTAGGCATTAAGAGCCAGGATATTCGAGTAATATCTGCTGGCGGAAACGTAGTCGAGGAGCGTGAAGGCAGCGTCGGCCTTCTGACGTAACATAATGAGTGAGTCTGCCAGAGCTATGTTCAACTCATTCTCCTCATTGTCACAGTCAGAGCATTGGCGTGCAACAATAAATTGGTTTCGGGCCTCATCGTAATTGGAATTCTTGATCTCATCCATACCTTTATTGCGATGGCCGCGATAACATCCGGCATCAACAAGGGCATTGGGGTCGGTAACCTTGAAAGACAGCAGCTGCTTCGGCTGGAGTTCGAGACTGATTGTCACAGGGGTGTAGCCAGGAGAATTGATGGTCAGTTCCCTGCCGCGATAGCGATTCCCTGTTGGAAAAGCGATATAGTAGATGGAGTCAGACCCCTGCAACTCAGTGCGGAAGGGGTCGGCACTCTTGTCCATCGACGAGGAGAACGAAAGTGGGATGGACTCATGACACCTTACCAATATGGCTGCTTCGTCGTTGGCACTTGAATACACGTCGTTAGGTTGTGAAATGTCTGTCACCTCCATGATGTTCTGGGCAAAAGACATATTCCCCAGAATCAAAAGGAATGCAGTAATAAAATGTTTCTTGGTCATAATATAAAGTTTTAAATTGTTTTACCTGACAATACGGAAGGAACCTAAGTGATATACATCCTCTTTCTTGGTAATAACTTGTCCCTGCTTGTTAAGATATGGCTGCCAAGTGCGAACCTGAATAAGCGGGTTGTCGGCATCGCGGAAGTCTATCATCAGGAAGAGGTAACCCTCGTCCTTATAGCGGTTGGTATGCCAGTACTGCTTGAGCGTCACCCCGTAGATGTCATCGTACTTTGGATGTTGTACAACATCAATATCCTCAAACTTAACGTTTATGAACTTTGTTGTCTTGAATACATTAGAAAGATTGCGCAGATACTCCTGCTTGGTCTGTTTGATGTACACGACCTTATTATTATTAAGGGTCATACGGTCAATGTCGGAGTTAGGCTTTTCACTGATTACCTTTCCTGTGATGATGAGAGCCTTGTCGCTATACACACTGGTAAGCAACTTCAGGTCCTTACGATTATAAGCTGTACGGAAATTCTCGACGAAGTCTACTATGACCTGACGACGGGCATAGTCGATATCTGATGATTTCTCTGCCATTATCTGGTCATATCTGTGCATGTCCATAGCGATAGAGACTCCACTGATCTTGCCAAGGGTATTGAAGTCAATTGTCAGCTCCTGGCGGGCCTCACCTTCTGCTGCTTCTTTAAGGTCTACGGGTATGCCACGTACCTGATAGCCATCTCTGGTCTTAAGGCACTTGCTCTTGATATTAGCAGGTGGGCAGATCATGGCACTGCTCTTCCACATAAGGCCGATTTCCTTTGCTGCCTCACTGGTGAAAATGTCCTTTGACATCTTAAGTGACTTTGCGCCTTCATTTGCAGCAGCGTTGATTGTCTCCATCATTGCATTGACATTACTCTCCATTGTTGTCTTGAGTTTTCCGTCAGGAATACCTTCTACGATTGAAAACAGTCCGTCGGCAGATGCCATCATAGTAGATGCCATCAACATCAGAATCACCATCCAGATACGAGTGATAATTATTCTTTTCATGTTTCTTTTATTTTATAATTTGTTTTTTCTCTCTGAATATCGACTTCAAGTTGCCTTGCGGGATATTGGTATATAATTCTCCTGTTATTGTGCTCTCTGGATTAGTCAGCCGCTTTGTAGGAATCTTCATCTCAACCATGTGTATGAAGTCCATCTTCTTCTGGTGGAGCACCAGCACTGCTCGCAGCTCATGTCTGTCTATGAACGTCACACTGCAGTACATTTGCATATTCTGTGCAAACAGGTCATGAAAGTTCTGCATAGGGATTAGAATCTTAGGCTTCGCACCTCCATACTGGTGATGGCGCAATTCCAGCTTGTGCTTGTTGTTGTCTATACGGTCGAGAAGGAGGTTGGTCATTGTTTCCATGGGATAACGGGTGTCGTTGAGTGGTGTCCATTTCCCGTTCTCTTTCCTTACGTAGAAGTCTGAGCGGATAGACTTTACCTGAAACGAATCTCCTTTTACGATATATATGCCTTTCTCGTCAGTATCTTTCAACATGTCTTTTGTGACGATAAGGTCAGGATGCCAGTTGGTGGTCTCGTAGTTTGCTGTCAACTCCTTGTACACAAGCAAGTCTGCATCATGTTTGTCTGTGGCCTGAGCTAATGTAGTCATAGCCATGACAACCGCAAGGGCGGTAAGTACTATACGTTTTGCCATATTATTCTCTTATTTGATATGCTTTTCTGTAAAGACCTGACTTCATGACTCTTCCTTTCCCTCCGCTAATAGGGTTCATAAGGATACTGAAATCTACGGGGTCCTGCGTAGCTACAAGGATGAATGTCTCTCTCATCTGGTCATCTGTAAAGATGAACGGCTCAGACTTGAATGAGACGGTACTTAGTGGCGGAACCAGCAGGTGAGAACATGTTGCAGCCTCGTCTACTGGCAATACGAGATATTTTCCGCCTTCATCATCTATGTCAAGCACATTCACGTACAGTGCCTCATCTGTCTCATTGTGAACACGTACATAGCAGCTGGTGTTTGCCTTGACGTCATTGCCTAATTCATAGCCCGTGTCGCATGATATTAACTCGAAACGTACTTGCAGGTCAGAACTTAGTTTATTGTCCGACCTACATAGTTGCTGTTCAGCAGTATAGCCGAATTCCAAAGGTAACTCCTGGGCGATACGGCTTAGCAGCATCGAGTCGTTGGTCGACGATCTGTACGAGGTAGCTGTAACCTGCATATAGGTGTTGGGATGCACCATCTGGCTGCTGCCTTTTGAAAAAAGCTGTTTTACCAAATAGCTCATGTACTGCCTGGAGACGAATTTGGCCTTATTACCAGCCTTTGCGACGAGGTCTTTTACCGAGTATGTACCTTCGATAGAGAATGAATACATCTTGCTCCTTTTCTCATCAAGCAGGGTTATGGCGCTCTCTGCATCAATAATAAGGCGGTTCTGGGCACTCAGCTGTTTGCGGGGTTCAAGTGGTACGGCTTTTTTCCCTTGTATCAGTTTGGCATCGCCAATAACGGAATAGACCGTATAGGTCTGGGCGCTAATGGTAACAACTGTTGCTGTAAGCACCAGTATGATTGCAAGTATTCTATTCTTCATAAGTGAATAAGTTAAAGTGTTCCATACCGTTAGGATTAATAAATATAGGCGTCTGCTTGAAGTTGGTTATTCTGCGGACTTCCTTATACAGGAACTGCTCTAATGCCTGGGTGGAGAGCCCTTCGTCAAACTGCTGGCGTGCGCCTCCATTGAAGGCTTCTATCAGGGCTTTTGTGAATGCTCCGTTACCCCAGTTGGGGTCTTCCTTCGATTTGGTGTCACTGGCACTTGATGCAAATAGCAGCATGCCGTTCTTGGTCCTGCGCAGCTGTTCTATAAAATGTGTTGTAGCTGCGGAGCGGTTACCCTCCAGAAGTGCTGCAGAGTAGCAGGCATCGGTGAATACCACTAATTTGCAGTTGATATCCTCAGCCATGTTCCTGAAGTCGCTTGAACTGAAGCAGTTGTACAGTTTGTCTGTTCTTCCTCCATATGGCATGAAGTAGAATCTGTCTTTCTCGTCACGATATCCGTGCCCTGCATAATAGAAAATACAGATGTCGTTTGGCGACGCTTCTTGCTGAAGCCACTCCATAGCCTCGAAGATGTCAGCTCGCTCAGCTTCCTTGTCAATGAGTAGTTTCACCTGTACATCAGAAAATGGCAAGCCTTTCTTCTTTGAGATAGCATTTGCGAAGTCGCGTGCATCCTTTGTGCTGAACTTCAGGGGAGGAAGCTTCTCGTCGTTATAGTCGCCCACTCCTACGGCAACGCAGAACAGACGGGGCAGATCACCCTGTGCTACGTTCTCCCGGATCAGGCGGATAGATACCGGTTCGCTGTTTCCTGCCTTGTTATGGGCATAAAGTGTAATCGTACAGTCTCTGTTGGGAACATCCACCTCGATGGTGTTTGCTTGTTTCACGGCCCTGCTGTCGTCTGGGCCTTTTTTTACAGCATCAACCATTGCCACCACTTCTGTGTTATCTTCTAATCCGTCTGCCAGAAGCTGGTATTTCACTTTGACATGATCTGTATGGAAGAATGACTGGTCGCGAGGGAAGAGTATCTTTATCTGTGGCGCCTTCTTTGGCGGCTCCATGCCAGGGGCATATACTATCAGCGGAGCCCGTGGCTCTTCTTTCTTATCTGAGTCATTGGCATCATCAGCGTCTTCGTCATTATCATCATCTGAGTCTCCATTGTTCTCTTCCGCCTGGCGTTTTATTGGTGTTACAGTGGTAGGTTTTGTGGCGTTTGCGGCCACAACGTTGCCATTGCGCTCATGCAATTCTCCATCGAGTTCTATATCGAAGGTGGGAAGTTCTGTAGAGACTTCTCGCTGAGGCGCTGCCTTCTTCTTCGACGTCTCAGTATTAGGCTTGGTCTCTACTGGTTTAGAAGCAGGTTTTGTCTCTGCTGGTTTAGGAGACGCCTTCGTATCTGTAGGCTTGGGGGCAGGATTCGCCTCAGCTGGCCTCTCAGCCACAGGCTCTTCTTTGATGCCCATTGCCGCATCAGCCTTCTTCTTCCATCTTTTGCCCTCTGCAATATCTTGCTCCACGAGCACACCATGCTCATAGCACTCAGCAAGGGTGAGCTGTGCCTGCGGGAAACCGTGATTAGCAGATGACATAAGTAGCTTGAGGGCCTTGTCATAATTGCATGGCACACCTTTTCCGTACATATAGCAGAACGCAAGATTGTATTCTGCTTTCGGGTAGTCTTTGTTGACGGCACGCTTAAACCACATCACTGCCGAAGGATAGTCCTGCGTGATTCCCTCGCCATTATACAGTGCATAGCCAAGATTGAACATTGCCTCAACCTCATCGAATTCAGCTGCCTTCAGGTAATAGCCCACTGCTATGTCATATCGTCCCTTCTCGTAATGATCGTTGGCTTTCTTCAAGAACAGCTTCCCTTCGTCGTCGGCAAAGACGAACAAGGTAGCCAAAGCCATGCAGATGGTGATGACAAATCTATTTCTCATTACTTATTCTTATTATAGATTGATTTTTTTATGAATTGCCACTTTGTATATTTGCCCAGCATCGTCACTAATGCCGAATACTGAAGCCTGCCCTCTTCCACGAGTGCCATACCAAGCAGAGGATAGAGCAGGTTGACGTCATAGTCGAAATGAACGAAAGTTATGAATGCCATCCATACGAGTATGGCAGTAACCATGAAGTAAAAAAGTTTCAGAACGTATGATGACATGCTCGCGAATCTTTCGCGCAGCAGATGCCCGGCCCAGGCACAGAAGAGACATACCAGGAATGCCAATACCAGACTACTCCACTTGCTCATGCTCGATATCTCCTTATGATTCATAAAAGTGGTGGCAGAGTAAGCCAGCACTTTCATTCCAGGCAGTTTCCCCACAGGAGTGATGTGCATGTCGGCTTCTTCTTCGAGAGTACCGATTATTACGAGCTTATTCTCGAGAAGCTTCTTGTTTTCAAGCACTTTGTCGCAGGGTACCTCAAGAAAGTCAGTATCATCAAACACAATAAGCCTTTGACTTATGTCTTTCTTCTCTAAAGGCACACCCATATAAGCGCATGAAGCCATATAAGCCATTGAGTAGGAAATGGTGTCGTTAAGGTTCTGGGTTAGTGAGTATTTTCTGATGCATCCTCCAGGGCGAAGCTGATCCACATTGCTATAGCCCCACCTGAAATCTGCTATTTCGTGGAAAAACGACTTTGTCTCATTCGTAAAAGCCCTGGTCTTCGGGTTATAGCCTGTCAGCTTGCATGAAAGTATCTCCTTGTCTTTTCCTGACTCGATGGCATTTACAAGTGATATGTCGTCAACATCATCAAAACTCGGGCGCTCGAAGATAAGGTCAATCATTACGACTTTTGGTGAGCAACTGTTGACATCAACGATTACCTGAGCGATTGAGTCTCTGTTTGTAAGTTTTGTGATATCCACAAGAACGATATCCTTGTTCAATTCCTTTGCCTTGTCACTTCTCAACAGTTCGAAATACACATCGGTCATTTTGAAGTCTTCAAGTGCATGCTTAAGCGGATTGAATATGCTAAGATTCAGAGAGGCAAGCACTAACAGGAATGCCAGTAGGAAAACTGTCAGGCAGATTCCTATGTAATCCCAAAATGATGGCTTTATCTTGAATTTAGACATATTGGTACTCCTTCCCTCTCGTCAATAAATAATATAGTAGCGGGGGCAAAGTTAACACTTTTTTTGAAATTAACAAAATTTTTTATCAGAAATTTAGCATCTCAGACATAA
>DGTJ01000049.1:74046-75938 GCA_002393725.1 Prevotella sp. UBA4339
GTTAGAATGAATATTCCTCAATCGTGCATGCGTGCTTCTTCGACTTCGTGTCGTAGTTGATGCCTACAAGGATGACCTGGCCGCCGTATTGCGCCACCTTTCCCTGATATTGCCTGTTGTGTATCTGCTCGATAGCGGCATTGGCCGACTGGTCCTTCTTCAGCTCCAGCAGGATGGCGGGACGGTCGCTCTTCTTCCTCGGCATCAGCACCAGGTCGGCGAACCCCTTGCCGGTAGGCAGTTCGCGGTGGAATACGTAGTCGTTCTTGGCATAGTAGAACGCCAGGCTGAGCACACAGGCCAGCGAGTTCTCATCGTTATAGCTCAGTATGCTGGTATTCTCGTCATGTGCTGCATCCACGCCATTTGCCACGGTGTCCGTATCACCGTCGAGGACGGCCTGGAGCAACTGCTCGGAGGCTCGGAGAGCGTCAACCACCGGTGTCCAGTTGTTGACCTTAATGGCGTTGACCATTTCCCCTGCCACTTCACGATTAGGTATGTAACACTCACTCTTCACCCAGTCATAACCGAGATAGCCAAGATGAATGAGTACCGTGAGTGCATCATCTTTAGTTCTGATAACCGACATGTCATTCAGGAATCCTGTAGGATCCACCTGACATCTTCCCCCGGCAAGCATCTTGATGACATCATCCTTCAGACCGTCGAAGTTCATGTTGATGTAGTGGGACACAGCATCGAAGGCGCCCGTAGATGCCCAGTAGCTTCGGCAGCGTCCCCGATTGATGGCCTCCATAACGGAATTAGGATTGAACATCGAAGGCTCGTCGCCTATCTGATAGCCGTCGTACCACTTTACCAGCTCGTCGAAGTCGGCACCGTCCTTTTCTGCCAGCACCTTGACCTCTTCCTTTGTGAAACCGAAATACTTAGCCAGTTTGCCTGGCTCTACCATTGAGTACTCTCTGAAATTGTTCAGTGCCGACTCCGTTTTATACTTCTTGATGGGCAGAATGCCTGTCATATAGACTGCGGCGAACACACGATTCGCATTGGCGCTCTTGAACATACGACGCAGCCAAGACACATAGTTGTCCATAGCTCCCGTTCCAGGCTTAAACTCCCTGCAGATGGCATCCCACTCATCGATAATCATGATGAACTTCTGGCTCGTCTCGCCGTAGATGGCAACAAGTGTCTCCATCAGGTCATCGTCATCACCTACCTGAGTCTGGGGATATGCCTTGAGCACATCTTCCTTTAACTTCTGCTGAATCTTCCCGACGATGCTGTCATCCTTGAAACGGGCCACAAAGTCTGTCATGTCCAAATAGATGACGGGATACTTGTTCAGATGCTTCTCAAAGGATGCGTCGCCTGCTATCTCCAAGTCGGCAAAGAGATGGCGCGAGTCACAGGAGTGGTCGTAGTAGGCGCACAGTGTTTTGGCTGCCATTGACTTGCCAAAGCGACGACTACGAGAAACACAACTGAACCGCCGCTCTGTGTTCAGCGTGGAGTTAATCACTGCTATCAGCCCCGACTTGTCGACATATTCGCCGTTGCGCGCCGAGGCAAAACCCTCATTACCGATGTTGATATATGTACCCATGTCTGAAATCTTTGCTGCAAAGTTAAGGATTATTTCTGAGACTGCCAAAGAAAATGGGCATGAAAACGACTTAAAGTAGATCCAGAGCGTTTTTACACTTTTATTGCCTAAAATTTCTTGGTTTATAAATTAATTAGTATCTTTGCAGCAGATTAAAAAAATAATAACAATAGAGATTCAAGAAATTCCAGCCAGTAATGGGAAGACTACTGATTATATTTATTGCGCTCCTCTGTAGTGGTGTCGCTTTTTCTGCAGACAAAGAGGACTATACTGATGTTGACGAGGCGATAGCGCGCTCGGCAGAGTACGTGGC